>NZ_JBHMFC010000033.1:0-97016 GCF_042427585.1 Mariniflexile ostreae
TATAAAGAAAGATATGCAATTGAACGGACAAACGCTTGGATGGACAGTTATCGCTCACTACTAAATAGATTTGACACAACCATTGCAAGTTGGTTGGGTTTCAATTATCTATCATTTATGGCAATATTCCTAAAGAAAATGAAAAGCAAAAAGTTTAAATGACCTCACTATAAAATTCTTTAAAAAAATAGCCCCATTCTTTTTTATTTTGTGTTAAAATGTATAACCAATACGCGCTTAAAAAAAAACAGCCTCAAATTTGAGGCTGTTCAATCTTATCAAGACTTTTATTTTTATTCTAAAATAGCAGCAATACCAGGTAGTTTTTTACCTTCTAAGCTTTCTAGCATAGCGCCTCCTCCTGTGCTTACGTAGCTTACTTTATCCTCAAAACCAAACTGTTTAACAGCAGCTACAGAGTCTCCACCACCAACAAGTGAAAAAGCTCCGTTTTTAGTTGCTTCTGCAATTGAATTTCCTAATTCAATTGTTCCTTTTGCAAAACTTTCCATTTCAAAAACACCTAAAGGGCCATTCCAAAGAATGGTTTTGCTTTGCATCACCACATCATGAAATTGTTTTCTAGATTCTGGGCCCGCATCGACACCTTCCCAACCATCAGGAATATCATTAATATCAACCACTTGTGTATTCGCATCGTTACTAAAAGCATCGGCAGCAACCACATCTACAGGAATGTGCACCTTAACATTTTTTTGTTCTGCTTGTTTTAAAATTTCTAAGGCCAATTCCATTTTATCATCTTCACAAATCGAATTCCCAATTTTTCCTCCTTTAGCTTTCACAAAGGTAAAGGCCATACCACCACCAATGATCAAATGATCGATTTTATCTAATATGTTTTCGATAATAGTAATTTTTGAGGATACTTTAGCACCACCAAGTATAGCAAGAACAGGCTTCTCTCCTGTTTTCATAACCTTATCGATACTTTCAATTTCTTGCTCCAATAAGTACCCAAAACATTTCGCTTTCGGAAAAAACTGAGCAATAATGGTTGTAGAGGCATGTGCTCTGTGTGCGGTACCGAACGCATCGTTCACGTAAACATCACCTAATTTCGATAATTGCTCGGCAAATGCTTTATCTCCAGCAGTTTCCTCTTTATGAAAACGCAAGTTTTCCAATAACAAAACTTGTCCGGGCTCTAAATTGGCTGCTGCAGCTTCTGCTTTATCACCAACACAAGCATCAACAAACTTAACCTCAACACCTAAAACATTTTCAAGTTCATTTACAATATTGCGTAAAGAAAACGCTTCTTCGGCACCTTTTGGACGGCCTAAATGCGACATTAAAATACAGCTTCCGCCATCTTCCAAAATTTTTATAATGGTTGGCTTGGCTGAAACAATCCTTGTATTATCAGTGACTTCCAGCTTATCATTTAATGGCACATTAAAATCTACGCGAATTAATGCTTTTTTATTTTCGAAATTAAAATCGTTAAGGGTTTTCATTATATTTTGTTTTTTGTTTTTAAGTATTTGATTCACAAATGTAACTAATTAAAAACAGGAATAAAACGCCTTTTTTAACGAAAACGATGTAGATATAGAAGTTTTTAATGAAAAAAACAAAACATCAGACTTTAGCACAGTACTTTTCTAGATTTATACCAAACTTAAAAATCAAACCCTTTCTTTTCCCAATATAGCATCTGCATATAAAAGCATTAAAAACAACATCAAACTATAGGGCTGTACAGTAAATAATACCAGAAAATTATGTAGGTTTGCTTTATGCTTTTTGAAGAAATTTTAGGTCAAGACCATATAAAAAAACACCTTACCCAAAGCGTGGATAATGGTAGGATTGCACATGCACAGTTGTTTGTAGGAAAAGAAGGCTCCGGCACGCTACCCATGGCTATTGCCTATGCGCAATATCTGTTGTGCCGAAACAAAAATGGAGAAAACAACACAGGGAACGGAGCGTGTAATTTAAAATTCAACACCCTCTCCCACCCCGATTTACATTTTGCTTTTCCTGTAACCACTAGCGATAAGGTAAAAAGCAAGCCCGTTTCCAGTTATTATTTAGAAGAATGGCGCCAACTTATAAAAGAACAACCTTATGGCAACCTTTTTGACTGGTACAAACTGCTTGGCGTTGACAATAAACAAGGCCAGATAGGTGTAGATGAAGCCTTAGAAATTGTAAAATCCTTATCTCTAAAATCTTATGAAGGGGGCTATAAAGTGATGGTAATCTGGATGGCAGAAAAAATGAATACGGCCTGCTCCAATAAACTCTTAAAACTTATTGAAGAGCCTCCAAATAAAACCATTTTTATTTTAATTGCCGAAGATGAAGAACAAATCATCAGCACCATTAGATCACGTTGCCAAGTTTTAAATTTTCCACCCTTGGCCGAAGACGTTATCAAAGATGCATTGGTTAAAAATTACAATATAGAGCTATCTGTTGCTACCAAAATCGCGCATCAAGCAAATGGCAATTACAATAAAGCCTGCGACCTTATCTATAAAGATTCTGAAGACATCCAATTTGAAACATGGTTTATTTTCTGGATTCGAAGCGCTTTTAAAGCTAAAGGCAACAAGGCAGCCATACATGATTTAATTTCATGGAGTGACGATATTGCCAAGACTGGACGCGAAACCCAAAAACAATTTCTAAACTTTTGTTTGGACTTTTTCCGCCAAGCTTTGCTCGTTAATTACAATGCCAATGCCTTAGTTTATTTTCAACCTAAAACAGAAAAATTTAAACTTGAAAACTTTGCTCCATTTATTCATGGATCAAATATTTTAGAAATAAGCGACGCTCTTCAAGATGCCATCTATCATATTGAACGAAATGGAAACTCTAAAATTATCTTAACAGACCTATCGATTAAGTTAACACGATTACTTCATAAAAAAGCAGAATAGCATAAAAAAAGTCCTTTTATAAAAATTTTTATAAAAGGACTTTTTCTAATATATATCAGAAAAACTATTTCTTTTTACTTTGTTCATTTAAAGCATCTAAAACCGTATTGGTTAAATCATGCTCCTCTGCTCCATACAAAACCGTCGCAGCAGCATCACTTGTACCTAAAATATAGGTGTAGTTGTTTTTTTCTCCGTAGTCTTTTACAAAACCTTTAACCTTCACAATTAAACTATCAATTTCGTCTTGAAATTCTTTTTGAAATTGTTGAGCTTCCATTTGTCTCTGTTGATCTTGCATTTGCTTTTTTTGACCAAGCTGTTGGTACAATTCTTGAGCTTTTGCCTGGGCCATTTTATTAGCTTCAGTTTGGAATTTTTGAACCTCTATTTGAAATGCTTGATCTATACTATCGAATTTTTTTCTAAAAGAATCTTCTTTAATTTTAAATTTCGCTTCAAGATCTATCTTCTCTTGAAAATCATTTATAACCTTGCCATTATCTACAAAACCAATTTTGGCTTGTTCCTGACAAGAAGTTAAAACCAGACTCAATACTACTACATAAATTATGTTTTTCATTTTTAATATTTTTAAGACGCACAAAAATAGTAAAGTAAACTCAGATATTACTTAATAAATTTTACAGGAAACACACCATAAGAAATACTTATACAAACAAAAAGCACCATAACAAACCGCTATCAACAATCGCTTTCTATAAAGGCTTTTAAGCGTGTTTTAAAAAAACCCGCACATAAACCACAACAAGCCTGTTTTTCGTTCAAATACGGTCTTAAAAAGAGGTTTTAGTTGTTTTTTATGATATAAATTATAGAAGAAGCCTCTTTTGTAATGAAGGATTTGAGATTAGAAACCAAACCAACCCAAACCGCTTTTAAAATATTCATTTTTCCTGTTTTGTACTTTTCAGAAAGCATGCTCACATAAAAAGCATCAAAAAGCATCGGTTTTGTTCTCACGACACGTAAGCCTTGTTTTAAAACCAACCTTGAAATCGATTTTTGATTAAAATGCCAAAGGTGTCGGGGAACATCATAAGCTGCCCAAAAATTTTTATAATATTGGGCATCATAACTTTTATAATTAGGAACCGCCACCACCAATATACCGTTTGGTTTTAACAGACTTTTAAGCAATGTGATATCTTTTTCCAAATTAGGCAAATGCTCTAAAACATGCCAAAGCGTAATCACATCAAAAGTACACGCTTCGCACGTTAGCAAATAGTCACTATCAAAAACAGCATTATCCGTTTTTACATTAGCGAGGGTTCGCGCATCGGTATTGGGCTCAACACCAACCACAGTCCAACCCTGTTGTTTTGCTGTTTGTAAAAAATCACCTGTTCCACATCCAAAGTCTAACAAATGCTTACCCCCTGAACCATAAGAATTAATTATACCTGTTTTTTTTCTTAAAGAAAAAACCCGAACCACATGATATACTTTTTCAAATAGATTCCTTTTTGAATCGGTATGCGAAATATAATCTTCACTTTTATAATAATCAGGCAACTCTTCAAAAGAAGGCTTAGGTCGTGTTTCCAAAAAACCATACTCTAAATTAGTGACCAACCTAAAATTTTTACCAGAAACGGAATAATCTTTAAGCTTTAAATACACATGGTTCATTTTTTGTTCTGACATACTTTTTTAAAAAAATCACGCTTTAACCACATCGACTATTAAACAACAATCTTATTATAAACACAAATTCTTGCTTTCGCAGGGATTCAAGTTTTATTTTTCACTACGTAGGCGTTCCACGTGGAACACCAAAAACTACCTTCCCATATAAACCAACAACACAGAAACATCATTAGGTGAAACACCGCTAATTCGAGAAGCTTGAGAAACAGTTGTTGGCTGAATTTTTTTAAGCTTTTCGCGTGCCTCAAAACTCATTGATTTTATTTGCGAGTAATCAAAATTCTCAGGAATCTTCACATATTCTAAACGCGTTAACTTATCTGCATTATTTTTTTCCTTTGCAATATAACCAGAATACTTCACCTGTATCTCTGTTTGTTCTATCACCTCACTATCCAAATCATTCTCCTGAATATACCGCGCTACAGCATCAAACTTCCTAACATCCTCTATAGTAATATTTGGTCGTGAAAAAATTTTAAACATTTTATCAGATTGCTTCACTAACGCAGAGTTTTTTGATCCTAAAACCGGATTAGCCTCTTCGGGCTTAACACTAGTTTCTTCAAAAAATTTAACAAACCGCTTAGCCGCTCCATGCTTTTCCTCCATTCGCTTTAAACGCTTTTCTGAAGCCAACCCAATATCAAAACTCTTTGGCGTTAAACGCAAATCGGCATTATCCTGCCTTAATAATGTGCGATACTCCGCTCGAGAAGTAAACATTCTATACGGCTCCTCCGTGCCTTTTGTAATCAAATCGTCTACCAAGACACCAATATAAGCCTCATCTCTTTTTAGAATAAAAGGATCCTTTTCTCTAATTTTAAGCACCGCATTAATACCCGCCATCATCCCTTGAGAAGCCGCCTCCTCATAACCTGTTGTTCCATTAATTTGCCCCGCAAAATACAAACCCTCCACAAGCTTCGTCTCCAACGTATGCCTTAATTGTGTTGGCGGAAAATAATCATACTCTATCGCATAACCTGGACGAAAAAATTTAACATTCTCAAAACCCACAACAGATCGCAATGCTTTAAACTGAATATCCTCCGGTAATGACGTAGAAAACCCATTCACATAAACCTCGCAGGTATTCCAACCTTCAGGCTCCACAAAAAGCTGATGCCTATCTTTATCTGCAAAACGATTGATTTTATCCTCAATAGAAGGACAGTAGCGCGGCCCTAAACTTTTTATCCTACCATTAAACATTGGCGAACGATCAAAACCTTCACGAAGTAAATCATGAACCACCTCACTCGTATAACTCATATAGCAAGATCGCTGCTTTTCCAAAGGTTTTGTCACATCTAAATACGAAAACTTCTCTGGCTTTTCATCGCCAGGTTGCTCTACCATTTTTGAATAATCCAAACTTCTTCCATCAACCCTCGGCGGAGTCCCCGTCTTCATTCTACCAGATTCAAAACCCAAACTTACAAGCTGCTCCGTTATACCCGTTGCAGCTCTTTCGCCAGCTCTACCGCCTCCAAAGTTCTTAACACCTATATGGATCAATCCATTTAAAAAAGTACCATTGGTAAGCACAACACTCTTAGCTTTTATCTCAATGCCAAGCGATGTTTTTACACCAACTGCTTTATGGTTCTCAATTAACAAACCAGAAACCATATCTTGATAAAAGTCAAGATTATCTGTTTGCTCTAAAAGCAAGCGCCAATCTTCGGCAAAACGCATCCTATCACTTTGCACTCTTGGGCTCCACATAGCGGGACCCTTAGACTTATTAAGCATCTTAAACTGTATAGCAGATGTATCGGAAACAATACCGCTATACCCTCCCAAAGCATCAATTTCTCGTACAATTTGACCTTTAGCAATACCGCCCATAGCTGGGTTACAAGACATCTGTGCAATGTTTTGCAAATTCATGGTAACGAGCAATGTTTTAGCTCCCATATTTGCCGCAGCCGCAGCAGCTTCTCCTCCAGCATGCCCCGCACCAACTACTATAACATCATAAACTTCGTTAAACATATATTTTGTTTTTTTAACGTTCCACGTGGAACGTTTTGTTTTTCACTCTACTTTAAGACATAAGCTAACATCAAACCCCCTTCTACAGCAGACCTTTCAGCATATCGAGATATTGATTTTCTTTATCTCGCATCAAATCTGCTTCTGCTTTAGATTTATCTTTGTATCCACAATAATGCAATACACCATGAATTATCACCCTGTGCAATTCATCTTCAAAAGGTACGTCGAAAGTTTTTGCATTATCTTTAACGCGTTCTATAGAGATAAAAACATCACCTTGTATCAATTCACCAACAGAATAATCAAAGCTAATAACATCCGTAAGCGTGTCGTGATTTAAGAATTCTACATTTAATTTATGCAAATATTCATCATCACAAAACACATAACTAATTTCACCTAACTCAAATCCTTCGTTTAAAATGGCCTGAGTTAACCATGTTGAAATTCGAGCTTCTGATGACAACTCAAAATCTGTTTCGTAATTATAATCAATCATTGTCTTTCTTAAAATAGTCCTGAACTTTCTTTTTATAAATTTGGCGCAAAGGTAAAGTTTGTCTGTTTAATATTTCAGTAGTTTTAAAATATTGTTTAGCAGTAGGTATTTGATTGTTGCTCTGGTTCTCAAAAAGCTTTTGACTTGTGTTTGCTTTTCTCCTACTATCCTCACCTTGCTCCAGGCTGGCATGTTCCATTTTAAGAAGCTGGTGTTTTAAATCCATCATTTTTTGATACGTCTCATCTGTAAAACCTTTATTCAATAGATCCATTTCAATAGCCTCCATTTTCTCAACTAGCCCATCGGCACCTGCTTTTTTTCCATCTTTAGCCAAGCGTTCTTCCAGCGCATGACGCAACACTTGTTGTTGTTTGTAAATTTGATAAAGCAAAGCATTTTGAGACGCACTACCCCCTTCTCTGCTTCCCGAAGACCCTTCTAGCCCCCCCTTATCCTCTTGACCTCGCCCCTCTTTATCAGGATTTTTTTCACCTTTCTCATCCTCTTTGCCACCACGCTCTTTTTGTTTTCCTTTTTCACCTGCCTTCACACCCTGATCCATCATCTTATTAAGCTCTTCTTGACTCATAATAATATCTGGCATCTGCATATCTGCTTCACCTCCTTTACCTGCAGACATATTCATGTTTTCTTGCATATTATCTAAAACACTACTTAAGATATCGGCCAAATTGTTTGCCGCTGTAAAAGCAAATTGCTGACTGGACACGCCTTGATAAAGATCGTTCTGCGCTAAGTGCTCCAATGCTTTATCCATATTATAAAACACTTCGGAAATCTCTTTATTTACAGGCTCAGATAACTTAGGCTGCCTTAAGGACAAAGCA
Source organism: Mariniflexile ostreae (assembly GCF_042427585.1). Classification (NCBI taxonomy): domain Bacteria; kingdom Pseudomonadati; phylum Bacteroidota; class Flavobacteriia; order Flavobacteriales; family Flavobacteriaceae; genus Mariniflexile; species Mariniflexile ostreae. The sequence continues at coordinate 7,950 of NZ_JBHMFC010000033.1, forward strand.
AATAAACTATCATCAATATGCTCGAAATTTTCTCGAAGATTATTTTGTTTAACAAGATAGGAGGCGAACTTATTATGATTAACATTTATAGAAATAAACCGCTTCATAAGCGCTTCTTGATCAAAAGAAAACAATACTAAATTATCAAGAACCTGCCGCAACATCGCTGCGTCTTCTTGCGTTTGCTCTCCTCCACTGGATTGCATTGCGCTTTTCATTTTATTCGCAAGTGCTTTTATTTTTTGGGCTGCTTTCTTCTGACTTTGTTGTGCTTTTTTAAAATCATTATCATCGCTATCCGCGTCTTTAATTTCATCTTCAGAAACCCTTAATTGATCAGATGCTATTTGCTGTTCTTTATCAATCTCATTTTCATCTAAAACATCCCTAGGAATATCAATTGGTTTTTTTAAAACCTTAGCGTCCTTTTCTAAAGCCTCTAGCTGTTTCTTAAAACTATCGAAGCTTTTATTAAGTTGTTCTTGGTTTTCTTTCGTGTTCTCTTCCTTCGCTTTTTTTGATAAATCCTCCTGATCTATCGCTAATTTTTCTAAATCATCTTTAAGTTTCTCTAGCTTTTTCTCAATATAAAAACGCTTAGTTAACTCCAATAATTGCTCTAAACTTCGTTTTTTAGTTTTATTCTGTTTTGCAAGATCATCCAGTTTTTCAATTAATTTCTCTTTACTCAGCCTCTCGTGCAACCTTTTAATTTCATCTAAAAGCTTTTCGTCTCGCTTTAATTTTTCTTCATTTTCTTTTAATCGTTTTTTTAAAACTTCCTTAAAAACATCCTCTATCGGGTTGTCTTTTTGAAATTCGTTTAGATTCTTTTTTAGTTTTTCATTGAAATTCTTCATCATTGCGTCTTGTTCTTCCTGACGCTTAAAAAAAGATTCTAATTTCTTTTTATCATTATAATTGAGTCTAGATTTCTCTTTTTGAGTTTTAGTAAGTGCTTGCAATTCCTTCTCTCGCTCTGAAAATTTATTTAAAGCACTATCAAAACCCTTAATCGTTTCTGTTTGTTCTTTAAGCTGTTTGTCTGCTTCCTCGCCTTTTGTTCGTTTTTTATAAGTAAAGGTAGCACTCTTAACACTTTTAAAGGCATTAAACTCATCATTATCAAACACTTGAAAATACAGATCATAAGACACACCAGGGTCTACTTTAAACTGATTAGGGAATGCACTTATAAACTCCGAAACATTTGAATTTGAAACCGCTATAGGCAAAACTTGCTTATCAGATTCATTATCAGATGGATAATATACCATTTGGAGCTTACTAAAACCATAATCGTCACTTACTTGTCCATAAAAATAAAGACTTTGCAAATCCAAGCTATCTTGTTCCACTTTTAATCTTAATTCTGGATATTCATCTTTAACTGTTTTTATGGCAAAATCTAAATTTTCATAATTCTCCAATTGCTTATTCCCTGTGCTTAAGCGATAATTAAGATTATTAAAAACTTGTTTAGACGTTTTAAAAACTCCTACTTTATTATAATTAAAAACCAAAGTATCTTCAGAATATAAATGCACCATATCGGTAGCCTTTGCCCTTAGTTCCCATGTAACAGTTGTCCCCTCGGGTACCAAAGCATTCCCAGTATTTTTTAAAATCTCTGTCTGTTTTTTTATATAATTGGGATATTCTAAAGTCATTTGAAAACTAAGCAAAGTAGGAACCTTAACCACATTTAGCGTATAGGACTTTGAAAACACATTATTGGCAGATAATTGAAACACGATAGGCTCTTTAGGTTGCGAAAACACATATTCAAATTCACCTACTCCTTTTTGCTCTAAAAAATAGATTTCATTATTATATGTTATCTGTACATTTTCAGGACTAAGCCTCCCCGCCGTTTTTACAAATAATTTGAAATCTTTATTTTCAAGAGCATTTAAACTATCATTTACAACATAAAACTGAAAAGGTGCTGGAGGCTCGTAAGCCGTCTTATAATCTACCACGCGTTTATAACTATCACTAAACCATTTAAAATTTCCAATAGAAAAAACTACAAGTATAATAACAACAGGAATAGCAGCGTATTTTAAATACTCTATGTTTTTTTTTAAATTAACAGCTAGTTTAAATGGGATAGGATTGAGCTCTAATGATTTTTGATCGATGCTTGCCAGCAACAGTTCCGTCTTCTCTTCATGCTCATTTAATTGTAGAACATTGAACAATTTATCATGCACTTCCGGAAAATGATTGCCGATAAGTTTTGATGCCATTTTATAATCTATCCCTTTTTGAAGTTTGAAGAGCTTGGCTAAAGGCATGAAAATAAATTGGGCCAGCAAACCAATTTCAACCGCTATAAAAAGCCAAAAAAGAATAGCTCTAGCTGCAGTGCCTAACCATAACACGTGTTCAATAAATAGTGTTAGCAAAAAATAAAAGACACCAATTGCGAAAAACAAAATAGCACCCTTAAGCAATTCATTAGTATAGTAGCGCCTAATAAAAGCTTCGAGCTTATTTTGTATATTTTTGAAATTCGTCATGGACTAGGCAAAACATTTCAATATAAAATTATCAACCTACTAAACTACAATTATTTTTTTTACAGGGTTTATAATTATGTGTTAATTGTATCTTTGCCCTAATATCAAAATAAGGATCGAACCCCATATAACATGGATATTTAAAACCCGTTTAACCAATAATTATAAAGCATGACCAAAAACGTTCGTGTGCGTTTTGCACCAAGCCCAACTGGCCCATTACATATAGGTGGTGTTCGCACCGCATTATTCAACTACTTATTTGCTAAAAAACATAACGGAACTTTTGTGTTAAGAATAGAAGACACCGACCAGAACCGCTATGTAGAAGGTGCTGAACAGTACATTATAGATGCTTTAAATTGGTGTGGTATTCCATATGACGAAGGCTTAGGCAAAAACGAAACCTATGGTCCATATAGACAAAGTGAACGTAAACCTTTATACAAAAAATATGCCGAACAACTTATTGCTTCTGGTAACGCTTATTATGCATTTGATACTGCCGAAGATTTAGATTTTCATAGAAAAAACCATGAAAATCAAGGCAAAACTTTTATATATAATTGGCATAACCGTTTAAAACTAAGCAATTCTTTGTCGCTTAGCGCGGAAGAAACGCAAGCTAAATTGGATGCTGGTGAAGATTATGTGATTCGTTTTAAATCACCTCATGATGAAACTTTGCATTTAACAGATATTATTCGTGGCGACATGAAAATTGACACGAATGTTTTAGATGATAAAGTATTGTTTAAAAGCGATGGTATGCCTACCTACCATTTAGCAAACATTGTTGATGATCACTTAATGAAAATTAGCCATGTGATACGTGGCGAAGAATGGTTGCCATCATTAGCATTACATTATCAATTATATACCGCTTTTGGCTGGGAAGCTCCAGAATTTGCACATTTACCATTAATTTTAAAGCCTACTGGTAAAGGGAAATTAAGCAAACGTGACGGCGATAAAATGGGGTTTCCCGTTTTTCCTTTACAATGGACAGACCCCAAAACCAACGACACTTCAAGGGGCTACAAAGAAGACGGCTATTTTGCAGAAGCCATGATCAATTTCTTAGCATTTTTAGGGTGGAACCCTGGTACAGAACAAGAAATATTTACCATTGAAGAACTCGTAAATGCTTTCGACTTAGAGCGTGTTAATAAATCGGGGGCTCGTTTTGATCCTGATAAAATAAAATGGTTTAACCACCATTATATGCAAGATCAATATGATGAGGATCTAGCAGAATTATTTAAACCTATTGTTGACAAAAACCTATCTGTCATTCAGAGTGATAGCGAAAAATCTCATTCTAATGCAACTTCTCTAACCGCTCAAAACGACATAGATGTAAATTATATAGCCTTGGTCGTTGGTTTAATTAAAGAGCGTGCCACTTTTGTTTCCGATTTTTGGGACCTGAGCCATTTCTTTTTCACCGCACCCACTGCTTACGATGAAAAAGCTTCTAAAAAAGCATTTAAAGACGATACCGCAGATTTAATGTCTCAGTTAAAGAGTATTATCCTTCCTATAGATGAATTTACGGTTACAGCCCTTGAAAAAGATATTAAAGGCTGGATTACAAAAAACGATATTGCCTTTGGAAAAATAATGATGCCATTGCGTTTGGCCTTAGTAGGCGCTTTACAAGGTCCAGATGTGTTTGAAATTATGTATATGATTGGAAAAGCGGAAACAGTTAAACGTATTGAAAATATAATAAAAACGCTTTAATACCAGTCTACATTAAAGCAAAAAACACAAAGCCTCTTTACAAAAATAAGGAGGCTTTTTTATAAATAAAAAATACCGTTATCTAAATAAATAAGATTGCGTTTACATATTTAATCGTTAATTTAGAGACTAATGCATGATTATAATGTAATTTAGTCCTTCACAGTTTTCTTAACACTTTAATCACATATTATGAACTTTTATCTTGTCCCCTTTCTTGTTATCGGATTAATAATTTTAATCTCGTCCTTCTTTACCGTAAAACAACAAACCGCTGCTATTGTAGAGCGTTTTGGTAAATTCCAAAGCATCCGCCATTCAGGATTACAGCTTAAAATTCCTTTAATCGATAAGGTTTCTGGTAGATTGAGCTTAAAAATACAACAGTTGGATGTTCTTATTGAAACCAAGACCCTCGACGATGTTTTTGTTAAATTAAAAGTATCTGTACAATACAGAGTTTTAAATGAAAAGGTATATGATGCCTTTTACAAGTTAGATTATCCACACGACCAAATTACCAGTTATGTGTTCGATGTGGTACGTGCTGAAGTTCCAAAAATGAAATTGGATGATGTTTTTGTTAGAAAAGACGATATTGCATTGGCTGTAAAAGCGGAATTAAATGATGCTATGCTCGATTATGGATTTGACATTATTAAGACTTTAGTAACGGATATTGATCCTGATGCCCAAGTTAAATCGGCAATGAACAGGATTAACGCCGCCGATAGAGAAAAAACAGCTGCTCAATATGAAGGAGATGCTGCACGTATTTTAATTGTCGAGAAAGCTAAAGCTGAAGCCGAAAGCAAACGTTTACAAGGGCAAGGAATTGCCGATCAACGTCGTGAAATTGCACGAGGTCTAGAAGAATCTGTAGATGTTTTAAACCGAGTTGGCATTAACTCTCAAGAAGCGTCTGCACTAATTGTTGTTACACAACATTATGACACATTACAGGCCATTGGTAGCGAAACCAATAGTAATTTAATTTTATTGCCAAATTCACCACAAGCAGGTAGCCAGATGTTAAATGACATGGTCGCTAGTTTTACGGCAAGCAATCAAATTGGTGAGGCCATGAAAAACTCAAGAAAGAAAAAAGAAGATTAGTTGCTAAAAACACAACTCCTGAAGGCACTACACTTTCAGGAGTTATATTAAAAGCACCACTTCTTCTACTTACTAAAAGCCCTAAATGGTCTTGGTTTACCAAACCATAACGAAGGGCTATTAAGCCTTGTTTCTAAAGCATGATTAAAACTTAGTTTAAATTGTTCCTTTTTACTAAAGAAGAAATTACCTAATCTATAACAAAAAAAGAATTACACTAATTAGTAAATGGATGCCGCTCTACCCAATCTTGTGAGGGGTTCATAACGTAAAATATAGGCTTTAAAAGTGCATTTACAAAACGGTTGGTGTGTTTTATATACATTAGCATCGCTTTAGGTTTAGCCCCAACAGAACTCTTTATTTCCATAGCGGTTCTGGCATAGACAACTTTTTCAAACTGATGTTCAATGGCAAATTCGGCCATATCATAAAGCATGTTTAAATATATTTGATTGGGAAGTTGATGTTTAGAGTTGTAGCCTAAGAAATAGGTTTCTAAGTGGTTTCCATTTAAAATCAAACTATAAAAACCAATCAAATCATCATCCAAATAATAGCCAAATACTCTAAACCGTACTTTAAGTTGTTGTTTTAATGTATAAAAATGATGCTGTGGAAGAAAAAAAGTATTAAAACTTGCATTATGGGATACATTTAAATAAAGGGCATGCAATTTTTTAGAGGTGTTCTTTATGCTTTCCAAATCCAATTCTTTACAAACAATACCATTCCGTTTTTTCCTGGCGCGTTTATACCTATCCCTATATTTTTTATTCAAGCTGGTTTTGTAATCTTCTTTTTTTAACCAATCAGGACGTAGCGATAACATCATATTGGGCTGCACTAAAACCTTGCGTAAACACCTACTATTAAAAAATTCGTATTCAAGATTCAAAGAGTCTTCAATAAAATAATCTTTAAACATGATAGCACGGATCGTTTTGTTTTGCTTTAATTTAATATCTTTTTTTATATCACTTAAAGCCTTATAAATCAGTTTTAAATACTCTGATTGCGTTATGTTATCATTCTGAAAAAACAAGCTATGTTGTCCTGTATGCGTTAAATTTCCAACCACCAGTATATTACCTTTCAATACTTTTGAAATTGAATCTTGAAAAAACGTTTTTAAACAAGCTCCATGACGCGTCCTAAACATATCTTTTAAATACAATTGAACACGTTGCACTACGGCAACACCAACTAATTTTTGACTAGAAAACACCCCAATATAAAACAGTTGGATGGTTTGTGGTGATGCTTCCTCTAGTGCTTGTAAATAATCTGATTGTAAAAAAAGGTCATGAGCAACTAAAGCATCCCAAGATTTTGGAAGTGCTTTGTATGATTTATAAATACAGTATGTTTTCAATAGGAAATAAAAAACCGAAGTTAAGTACCCTCAGTCTTTAAATGTATTAAAACTTACATAAAAAAATTGAAAAAATTTAAAACAGAATATATTATAGTAGTTAAAAAACATGTTTCAAAGCGTGTTTCACATGAAAAAAATTAACTAAGCCTGATATATTTGGTGATGATTATCTGCTATTGAACCAGAACAGATAATCTAAAAAAACAGCTCTTCTCCACTTCAAAAGCTACGGTCTTCCTGAAAATGCCGATAATGGATTTGAAAAATGGGTTTGAAAGATTCTTGCTCGGATTAAAAACCTGCACTGTTTAAAACAATGCAGGTGGTTTTTTATTTTATTAAACCGGCCTCTGCAACAAGAAGTTCATTTTTGTCATCCAGAGCTTTGTCAATAAATTCGTTTATATCCTCATTTCTTTCTTGACCTTGATTTAATAGTACCCCTAAAACAAGAATCACGGCAATGCGTGTACCCACTTTCTTGGCTGCCGTATTAAACAAAGGCTGCAACTCGTCGTAACTTACCGTTTTAGCCAACTCTTGGATATCGGCCTTTGTTTTTACTTGTTTAGCCTCTGGTAAATTGGTGTATTTTTTCCCTAATTGCTGAATAACATCAATAGCCTTACGCTTAGGCTGCATATTCGTGTTATTTTGCTGATTAGTAGCCTCATTCTGCTTGGGTGCAGATTGTTTTGTCCAAGTATCCCGCAAACCTACTGTTTTATTAAAGACCAAAGCCTCCGAAGTACTATCGTCGTCTACATTAAAATAACCTAAACGTTGAAATTGAAAATGATCTCCTTTTTTAGCATTTTTTAAACTCGGCTCTACAAAAGCTTCAATAATCTTTAAAGAATTTGGATTGATAAAATCCATATAATCTTTATTAGGGTGGCTCTCTGGTGCTTCTTCCATAAACAAACGATCGTACTCCCTAACCTCTGCTTTAATAGCATGCTTTATAGAAACCCAATGCAAGGTCCCTTTTACTTTTTTAGATGTATCTTCAGAATAGGTACAGTGAATCTCCGTTATATTCCCTTTAGAATCTTTTACAACGCTATCAGCTTTAATGATATAGGCGTTTTTAAGGCGTACTTCGCCACCCAATTTCAATCTAAAAAATTTATTTCCTGCTTCTTCTTTAAAATCATCTTTCTCAATATAAAGCGTTCTAGAAAAAGGCACTTTTCTAAAGCCAGCATTTTCATCCTCTTGATTATTTTCAGCCTCCAACCACTCTTCTTTTCCTTCTGGATAATTAGTGATAACCAACTTTACAGGATCTAAAACAGCCATTATTCTGGGAGCGCTTTTATTTAAATCTTCTCGAATACAGAATTCTAAAAGCGACACATCAATTACATTTTCACGCTTTGCAACACCAACAGTTTCTACAAATTTTCTTAGCGAAGCAGGGGTATAACCACGACGTCGCAAACCAGAAACCGTAGGCATTCTTGGATCGTCCCAGCCTTTTACAACTTTATCTTCTACCAATTGCAACAGTTTTCGCTTGCTCATTATGGTATAACTTAGATTTAAACGCGCAAATTCACGCTGCTTAGGCCTTAATTTACCATGCTCTACCACTTGGTCTAAAAACCAATCGTAAAGCTCTCTATGAGGCTTAAATTCTAGCGAACATAGAGAATGTGAAATTTGCTCGATATAATCGCTTTCACCATGCGTCCAATCGTACATGGGGTAAACACACCAATCATTACCTGTTCTATGGTGCTGTTTTTTTAAAACACGGTATATAATAGGGTCACGCATGAGCATATTGGGGTGCTGCATATCTATTTTTGCACGAAGAATGTGTTCTCCAGCATTAAATTCGCCTGCTTTCATTCTTTCGAACAAATCTAAATTTTCAGCTACACTTCTGTTCCTATTAGGGCCATCAATCCCGGGTTGCGTTGGTGTTCCTTTTTGTTCTGCCATAGCATCACTAGATTGCGAATCGACATAGGCCTTGCCTTCTTTTATTAAACAAACAGCCCAATCGTACAATTGTTGGAAATAATCTGACGAATACAATTCCTTATCCCAAGTATAGCCTAACCAAGCTACATCTTTTTTAATGGCGTCTACATATTCCTGTTCTTCCTTTGCTGGGTTGGTATCATCAAAACGAAGATTTACTGGAGCATTGTATTTTTCTCCCAATCCAAAACTAATGCCAATGGCCTTAATGTGACCAATATGCAAATACCCATTTGGTTCTGGAGGAAAACGGAAACGCAAGTCGTTTTTAGACATCCCCTTGGCTAAGTCTTCTTCTATTATTTGCTCAATAAAATTTAGTGGTTTGTTTTCTTCAGACATAAAAATTTATAACTAGTGAACGCATACAATATATTTAAGTTTAAAAATAAACAAAAACATTGTGCAAAATTAGGTAATTTTGATGACTTAAAAATGCAATACATGGGAATTATAAAAGTTGAAAATATAAGAGTTTTTGCCCATCATGGGTGTTTAAAGGAAGAAACAAAAATAGGAAGCCATTACCGTGTCGATTTACAAGTGAAAGCTAATTTACAAACTTCGGCACTATCTGATAAGCTTATCGATACAGTGGATTATGTGTTTTTAAACCGTATTATAAAAGATGAAATGGCACTACCCTCCCAATTATTGGAAACCGTTGCACGGCGTATATTGGATAGAATCTTTAAAGAAGATGCCGCTATTAAAAAAGCCAGCGTTTGGATTAGTAAATTAAACCCGCCAATTGGTGGCGATGTGGCCAAAGTAACCATAAAAATGACTGATAAGCGTAAAAAATGATTTTATGTGATGGAAAGACTAAAATTTTTTTACCTTTGCACTCTCGCAATGAGATTTCTTTTTATAAAAGATATAATTTGGCGTTGTGGCCGAGTGGCTAGGCAGAGGTCTGCAAAACCTTCTACAGCGGTTCGAATCCGCTCGACGCCTCAAAAAACCTTTAACATCTGTTAGAGGTTTTTTTTATACCTTTTTTTAAAAACCGAAAGCATTAGGTACCTGTTAAAAGGTATGAGGGTTTTAAGATTAAGTGGGGCATATTAGAATTTAAATAGAAAAAACAATACTTTTTTATAATTTAAACATTCGAATGGCCAATATCTTTCTGCTATCCATTTAAATGAAGAGCTTTATCTTTTTTATGCTGAATTTGTTGCCACTTTTCTTGAATTTTTTCTTTTTCATTTGGAAAAAAACCTTGAACCAAAAGTAAAACCCCAAACCCTAAAATAACTAAAGCAATAATTTTTTTGGTTTTAAAGATGCGACGTGGTGTTAGCTTATTTTTTAATTTTTTAGCAATTACTATTTTAATTAAATCTACCATAAAATAAACAATCAAAATAGTACTTAAAAACACTATTAAGCCATCGTCTGAACTGGTTAACGAAGTGCCTAAAACAATAAATGCGACCCAGCCCAACAGCACGCCGATATTTATAAAATTGAGTAAAAACCCTTTAATAAAGAGTTGTCCGTACTTTTTCTTAAGCTCAACTTTATGATATTCCTTAACTATAGACCGAAAAGATTTTGAGGTTTTCATAAAAGAGATTATCCCGTATACAATTAGCAAAACACCTCCAAAAACCAAAAAACTAGGCTCGTCCTTTATTTTATCGAGAAGTTTGTTTGTACTAAAAAAAGCTACACCAATAAAAAGGATATCGGCAAGCATAACGCCACAATCAAATATAAGCGCACTTCTAAACCCCTTAGTCGCTCCAGTTTCAAGCAAAACGAAAAAAACCGGACCAATAGTAAAGGCTAAGATTATTCCAAATGGAATGGCCGCTAAAACATCATCAAGCATACGTTTAAAGGTATTTAAACAAAGTAAAGAAATATTTTAAACTATTTAATTGTTTATGCCGGACTTCTATCTTTTTTATAAACTTAAAACAAAAAGGCAGCCTTTTCAGACCGCCTCACTTTTAAATTTCAAGAAAAAGTAACTTATTGTTTGATTAACTTAACACTACTAATACCTGTCGCAGTTTGGATTTTCGCAAAATATAAACCAGACTTCAATCTCACAGCACTAATCGTTGCTTCGCTTGCATTAGGCGCTATAAATAGCACCCTTTTTCCTAATATATCAAAGACCTGAATAGTGGACATCTGGATGTTTTCTGTTCGAATTTTCCAGCTATCTTGAGTAGGATTGGGGTATATGCTAAAAGGTATATTATCAACATATTCATTACTTAATGTACAAGCACTACCAACCACATATGAAAAATATTTCGTCACCACCAAGCCTCCTGAAAAAGCAAACTTACAGGCATAACGAATCGTTTCTCCAGCAGTTTGTCCATTAATTGTGGCGGTAAATGTTTTACCAGAAGTATTTGACATAGGTGTTTCTCCAAAGGGAGTTTCTTTCCATAAATACGCAACAACCCCCACTTTATCGTCCAATAATTCAAAGGTTAAAGTAACATCATTACCAGAAGTAACAAAACTATAATTATATCCTATTTCGAACGCCCCTTGTTGTGCTTCCGATGAATTTCCTGAACATGGAGTACTCGTATTGGCCGCTGTGGTTGCATTTATAGTTATAGGGTTGTTGGTAGCCGTATTACCAGCTAAATCAGATGCAGAAATATTAAACGTATAACTTGTATTTGGATCCAATGCTGTAAGGATAAAAGGTTTTTGAACGCCAGAATCTCCTGTTTTTGTAACATTATTAGCGCCATAACCTACATTATAAATTACAGTGCCCGAATCGTCTGTAGCATTTAACAACAACTCCACAGAACTAGATGTAACGGTTCCTAATGATACCGTAAAGCTTGTTGGAGCCTGAGCATCACTAGCAGCACTACAATCAGAGCCTACAACATAACTGATATATTTAGTTATAGAAAGCCCCCCCGCATAAGCAAACTTGCACGCATAGCTTATAGTGGTTCCTGCTGCTAAACCACTTAGCGTTTTTGTAAAAATGTTTCCAGACACATGATCCATTGAAGATTCAGCAAATGGTGTTTGTTGCCATAAATAGGCGCTTACTCCTGCCTTGTCTGTATCTAAAAGCTCAAACCTTACTTTTACATCTGTACCTATCGTTTCAAAAGTGCTTTTATAACCTATTGAGAAGTTTCCTTGTTGTGCTTGTGAAAACGTTTCTGTACATTGTTTTATATCTTGAACCTTGATGTACACCTCAGAAGTTACACTACTGCCACCGGCATCATCCGTCGCTTTTGCTGTTATTATATGATCCCCAACACTTGCTCCAGACCAAGTAAAGGAATAAGGCTCCGTAGTGTCTTCACCTATTTTTACCACACCATCATAAAATTCTACTTTAGCTATAGCGCCATCTAAATCAGTTGCAGAAGCTGTTATGGTGATGTCATCCCCATCTTTAAAAAAAGCACTATTAGAAGGAGCGATTAATGATACCGTAGGTTTTATATTTCCTGTGGCCGATACAATTACCAGCACCTCATCTGTTGAGGCATATGTACCATCATTAACAGTTAGTTTTACTTTATAAATGCCTTCTTTTAAATTTGAAATATTAGGAGACACCACATTATTTGCAGAAAAGCTTATCATAGACGGGCCATAAAGTTGTTCCCAATTATAATTTAAGATGGGTGTATCGGCATCGGTACTTAACGAGGCATCCAATACAGCTGTTGTAGCAGGCATAACGACTATTACATTATCTCCCGCTTCAGCTACTGGTGGATTATAACTTAAAGGCCCTGAATAAGCAAAGCGTAATTTACCTAAGTTGAACTCACCGTTAGTAAAAACTAATTTAAGCGTATGTTTACCCTTGTTCAATGCTATATTATTTACCGTTTTAGTAGCCCATGTACTCCAGTTGCTGGTGCTTGTGGCATTTAAACTAATGTTCGGACTTATGATGACGTTATCAATTTCAAGATGAAAAGGGCCTCCTCCAGCAGGGTTTCCGGATGCATATCTGAAAGACAAATCATAGTTTCCAGCCGTTTCGACTTCAATACTATATTCTACCCATTCCCCCGGTGCATTCCAGCCTAAATAAGCGCCTTCGTTGGCATCTATTGCAGCATCCACATATTCATTTGGCCTAAAACCTCCCTCGTTTACTTGGGACACGTCTACGTATGCTATGCCCTGACCAATGCCGCCTTCAAATTTATCGTAATGCCCAGCTTCTATAATTTCTGAAGGGATTGAAATTGGACTTCCGGAATAAGGCACCTGTTCTCCCACCTGAATGTTGATGATGTTTGTAACATTAAACGACGTTCCTGTATAAACTTTCGCATACATGCTGTGAATACCCAACTCTAGGTTTAAGGCTTTCATTTCATAAGGGCTTGAAAGCGTTTCCCCCAAAGCTGTAGTGCCATCAAAAAACTCCACTTTAGTAACTCCAGCACCCGTTGTTTCCACCATGAGATTTACACTTCCGTTTGAAAAGGCCTGATTAAAATCAGATGTAAGCATACCCGTTGCACTAACATCTTTACTTGTTGCCATTTTATTTGCGGGTACATCTAAGGCATATCCATCCGAAAACGTAACCGTTATAGGTACATTGGAATAATTGTGGGCTACATAAGAAAGCAAGCCCCCCTTGTTAAACGCTGCCGCAATAGGGTAATCTGCGGTTAAAGAAGCCTCCAGTGTACCCATAGCATTCATGGCGTGTAACCAATGGTACGTTTGTGCGTCCGAAACTCCAAATTTTATATTACGGTCTGGATAAGAATCATACAAATCTATAGCGGCTTGAGGGTCTAAAAAAGACAGATATTTCCAAATGGTATCATGCCATAGATTGGGGTTGGTACTAGATGCGCTCAATATTTCGGTATGTGCTTTAAGCTCGTTCCATATTTTTTGAACGTAACTTTTATTCTGTCCCAAATATAAAGACCCACCGTGCATGGGGTAAAGTTCAATACCATAAGATGCCGTAATATCACTAGTCCAGAAGGTACCATTATCATAGGAGTTTCCCCACACCCTCGAAACTAAACCGTATTGTTGTGAAGGTTTAAAGTTACGTTCATTCACATCAAACCAATACTCTTCTATCGCTGTTTGTTCTGTGGTGTAAAGATAGACCCCTAAATCGCGAATAGCATCATTTCCTGTTATGGTGCCCCAGTGTATCAATGACGAATTGAATTGCATACTCTCTGAGGTTGATTCCTGATCATTCCCTTGCGGAAAAGAAGCAAAACCATTGGCCCAGCAATGGCCTGCATACGGACTGAAATTTCTTAAAAAAGGAAACTTATCATCATTCCTATTATTAGAAGCCGCATCCCTAACCAACAAATTAATCATATCACCCCATTGAGCAGCCCAACCAGGCTCAAATTGTTCCATAAAAGCTGCTGCATGTATAAAATATCCCCAATGAAAATGATGGTCGTTAATATTAGTGTCCTGACCATGTCCTGCAGGGTAGCCTAACATGGCCGACCACGTGCTGTTGTAATAAAATAAGAATGCTTTTTCGCCAGATTGATAGGTTAACCAGTCTTCTAATCGCTCTTTTATAGTGGCAATCATTTTGTTTCTAGCAGTCAAATTACCTGTTTGATCTGCAATTCTTGCTGTTTGTATTAATCGATTCATTACTTGACCTTCATTATAAGAATCCGTCCAAGTGGCTAATCCATCGTTCTCTATTTGTGCAATTTTTGCTTCTAGTTCTGATGGGTTAAATCCATTACTATGATTTGCCAAATACGGCATGGTGGGTAAAATGCCCTTAAATGTGTTTTCTACACTAAATACATTTCCAGCCAAAGTTTTTATTTCTCCTCTAACACCATCGTAACTATAGCCGTTTGGTGTTGCAGAGCCCAAAGCTAAATGACTCCACTGGTGCGGCAATAAACCTAATAACATGTTTGTTTCTGTACCTTCTTTTACGTCTGTTTCGACAGTAAATGTTGTTAATACTTTTGAAGTACTTCTATTATAATCCCAAGCTGTAGTCGTGTTAATTGGAAATACATAAGCATATTTTCCATAGTCTTGAGCTACAGAAGCCACGTTGCTTGTGCTTTGGGGGAGCATGGCCATAGACCAGTAGGTCTTATTATTTAACGTAGAAGTGAACGTTGAACCATTTTGTTCCCAAGTACTTCCAACGGGTGCATAAAACACAAAATCAGCCCCGTTACTAGCATTCTCTACTATTAATAATTCTGATGAAATGATTGCTGCTCCGGCATTGACCTTAATTTCTAAAACATCATCACTTTCTTTTTCAAAATATATAAAAGGCATACCAATTCCTGCAGTAGCACTCATGTTGTGAGAAGCATCTTTCCAGTTCATGGTTACGGTCCAATCGGAATAATCGGAAACCGTTGTTTTGGTTGTATTTAATCCAGACAAACCAACTTGAATAGGCGCAGAATCACCAATAACTCCAAAAGGTATATAGGTAACGATTAAACCCGTATTAGTGGTTTTTAAGGTCATTGGATAATTAAAAAGATTATCAGCATGATTTTCTTTTACCAATTTTGACCACCAATCATTCGTTGGAACTGGTTTACCTAAGGCGTCACCGCTTAATTGAGGTGTGCCAGAAGGAAATCCATTTCGTCCAGCACTATCTGTACCAGGAAAACTAGTGGCGTAGCTTCCATTACCAACGGGTACTTGAGCGTTTAAAATTGATGAATAGCACAAAAGGGCCATTATCAGAAACTTGAAAATTGAATGGTGTTTTTTCATAATATAGTTTTGTTAAGTTTGTTAATAAATTATTAATCTGAAAAAAAGTTTTTTAATTACGTTTTAAAACACTCCTTTTTATGTTTGTTCAAGACCAAAAAGCTGTTAGTTTTTAATCAATTTCAGAGTTTCGTAACCGCTATCTGTATGGAGAACAGCAAAATACAGTCCTGTTTTTAATTGAGTGGCATCCACTTTTGCTTCTTTAGAATTCGGCGTTAAAAACACAACACCTTTACCTAAAACATCAAATACTTGAATGGAAGCTATGTGAGAATTCTGAGCTTTAATAAGTCATCCCTTTTTAGTTGGATTAGGATATACACTAAATTTGAGCGTTTCAACATCATCATAACTTAAACTAACATCGTTATAGAAGTAAAAACTGTCAAACCAAATCGTACCATTCCCTGCTAACTTAAATTGTTTTACCGCATTTAAATCTACTGGAGGAGCAAAAGCATTAAAAGGAATATCTGTACTTAGCCATGTTTCTTTACTACTTACAGGCAATGCATAAGTTTTCTCTTGACCTTCACTTATTAGAAAAAAGTCCAATGTAGTGGCATTGGCTGTCCAATAATCCACATGAAGATGTGTGCGTTCCGAAACATTCTGTTCGGCATATTCTGTCCCTTGGTAATTTAAACCTTCATACTTTAAAACTTCTTCACCTGCAACCATTTCTATAGTAGCAACTGTAGATTGTCCCCAATTGGGATTATAATTTGTGCCAGATATGTTAGCGTAAGCATCGCTAAAAATAGAGAGGACCTGATGATTTGTTTCATCGCGTGTTGGGGCTGTTGCAGCAGCTTCAGGTTGTGGTAATGAGCCTGTTATAACGCCATCTGGTACTTGAAGGTTATCAAAATAAATGATATTATCTGTGGTTCTATTCGTTTCTACAAAATCTGGTATAATAATTAGCTTATTGTAAGCACTTCCTATTTGAGATGAGAAATCAAAGGTCAGTTCTTCCCGTTGATTGATTACAGTGTTTCCAATCTTAGCTTCAATAGCGGGGCTGAGTCCTTCAAACTTAATACCCACGTTACTAATGGTTGGCTTGTAAACCATAATTTTTATCGTAGTATTAGTCTCATCAAAAGTAAACTCCCCTATACTACTAGTAAAGCATAAAGCCCAGTTCTGATCGGTAGCATGAGCTACGAATTCAGCAACATATGCAGATGTATTAATACCTCCACTTACAGGGTTTCCTATTTGAGATAAGGATGGAGCTACTTCTGTCGCCGTCCAAATCCAGTCACTTCCAATACCTTCAGGCTCAAAGTCAACAATTACAAAAACAGGTGTCGCTAAGGCAGTACCTAAAGTGTCAGATACATTGTCTATATATGTTGTACTATCAAATGGAGGTGTTGCGAAATCATTGGAATAACAAGGAAAGAACACTAATAGTTTATACTGATCATTAGGTATAGGTTGGCCCGCATTTGGTGCACTAAAATCTACAGCAATAGTTTCCCATCCCGTTCCAGTATGACTGAAGCTCTTTTCGGTACTTCCCGAAGTACCGTTTAAAGTTTGCTCCAACTTTAACAGAAAAACCTGAGTACTTTCCGCATAAACATCCACTGTAATAACCTTGTTACCAGTAGCATCTGTTAAGTCGATATAATTGCTAGTTAATGAAAGCTGTGCATTTTGCCATGCTTCTCCTGTAGCAACACTAATAATTTCTCCTGCATTACCATGGTCTGGCATATCAGAAGGTAAATCAATTATGTCAACCGATGCAAGACCGCTATCTTTCTTCCAATTAGATCCGACTATAATGTCACTATCAAAAGTGACAGGAATGGTTTGTGCAAATCCAAATGACATCATCAAAAGGACAAATAAAAAAGTAATTTTTTTCATAATGATTTGATTTTAATTAATGTTATAAATTTGTAATTCGTTCTTTCATAAAAATAAAGCACAAAATCTTTAACCACTATGAATCAGTAATATACAAACCATACAAATCATTAGAAAGAATAATTAAACCTTCTAATCCATAGCGTTTATTCGGTATGCGCTATAAAAATAATGATTCAGTTTTATGAGAAATAGCACTTATATTTTAAAAACGTTGTAGTAATATTGTGGTAGTTATGATTAGACTTCCCAATCTTACATAAAACATACAGCATCTTGATGTTCAATATCACACTTTTGAATAAAATTAGAATTATCATCTTCCGCATCATCAAAAGTTCTACTCTTATCATACTGATTATCAATAAAAAGCTTACTTTATTTACAGTCCGATATAGGTTATATACATGAAACCTACCTTCCAAAAGTTGAATTTTCACCTTTAGTGGTTAAACGTATTTTAATACATGTTTTTTCATATAAATTAAAGCATCCTCCCCGGTACGGGTAGCAATTTGCCAAAATAATATCGCAAGCCTTATAATTTTTGGACGTTCTGAAAACTCATAATAAGCATCTACATAACCCACCAGAATATTTGGAAGTGCCTTTCCTTTTTATAATCAAGATTTAGTCCAGAAAGTGCTATTGTCCATGCGCCTTGCACAATATCCTGATTGAGTAGTTTTATTTACTTTTTTCTAAGCTCTAATGCACTGCGAATTTCACCTGCACGCGCTTCGCCTACATCATAGTTTCGCATCACATAAATGGCCGCAAGGGTTCCTAAAATGGGTAGACCTGAAAAGAAAATTCGTAAGCCCGTTATGGCACCTTCAGTTTGTATCGCTGCCCCTGAATTAAAATCTACTAAAGTCATAATAGCACCACTTAACAATCCGGCAATGGCAAGGCCAAACTTTACCATCCACCAATAAATAGCACCAAAAACACCTTCTCTTCGCTTTCCTGAATTTAATTCATCAAGATCGATAACATCTGCCGTCATGGACATCATAAGCGTAAACAAGCTTCCTATTCCAAAGGAAAAAAAAGGTAAGGCAAAAATGAACATATACGGTTTGCCTGGAATAAAAAGAAACCAAAGCATGATATAGCCTATAATCGAAATGGTTTGACATACGATAAAAGCATTTCTTTTACCCCATATTTTAGACATCTTTGTTACAATTGGAATGACTAAAAAGGTGGTTGATAAGGCGCCAAGACTACCAAAAAGTGTAGGCCAAATACCAGCAGCATCGGCACTCCCATTAAATAAGTGATACACCACTATAAAAAAGGAAAAGCTGGCAATAGTATTAAAAGCATTAAAAATTAAAAATGTGGCCATACATAATTTTCTAAAGGGTTTTAATTGAAATGCTTCTTTAAACCCTTGTACTATTTCTTTTAAACTCTGGCCTATCGTTTTAGCGGTTAAAGGTGAATAATTCTCATGTAATGTCGATTGGCCCTTAATAAAAATAGCAGGCACCATAGCACATAACATAAACGCAATTCCAACCCAAACGGCCAATGTTCTAGTGGCCACATCGGCAGATTCGAACCACGTTTTATCGTACATGATAACCCAAAACCAAGGGGCAATAACCCATGCCCATTGGCCAATCCATTGCGAGACAGCCATAATATTGGTGCGCTCGTGAAAATCGTTGCTCATTTCATAGCCCATGGCCACATAAGGCACACTAAAAATGGTTAAACCGAGATAAAAAACAATAGACCAAAGTAGAAAATAAGTGAAATTATAATCTAAACCATTTTCCCTATGAAGCTGCCACATGATAACGAATGAGACTCCTAAAATGATGGCTCCAATAAAGACATATTGCTTACGTCTCCCCCATCTTGATTTTGTATTGTCTGAAATAAACCCCATTATAGGATCTGTAATGGAATCGAACAACCTAGGAACAAAGAACAATATTCCCCACATCCATCCTGGAAAACCTAAATCCTGTACTAAAACGACCATAAAAATCCCCAATACAGCAGGAAACATTTGATTTGCAAGCATACCCACCCCGAAGGCAATCTTTTGCCCGATGGGAACTTTATTTGTTTTAGACATCTTATTTTATTTTAATTATTAGTAATAACCCTCTTTTAATTATGGTTTTGGGATTATAATAGTTTGAAGCGCTTTTTCAGGAATACTCATCTTTATGGTTTTATTGTGTATAGCAATCGAAAGACTTTTAGGAACTTCTCCTTCATTAAACGCTACCACTGCAATAGAGCCATCTGGGTTTTTAACCGCAGATACCATAAGTGAAGGGTCGGAGTTTTCTACACCAATAACTTGGGCACCTGGACGCATATATTTACTAAAATGGGCCATCGTATAATAAAGTGGCGTAAAATAAACCTCATCTGCATCGGGATCTACAATTACTGGAGCGACACACCAGTTTTCGAACCAATTTGGCCCGCCTTGACGGTCTAATACCATGTTCCAGTCTATCCACCCATCTACCCAATTGTTTAAGCAACCGATAATATCTCTAGCATAACGATTAACAGGAGCGTATTTGGGGTGTAAATGCTTATCTTCTTCAGACGCCCAATCCCAACCCCAATCGGTAGCTTCTTTTTTCCAGTACCACGCATCATCTTTCCAAACGGGTACTTGGGAGTCTACGCACCCTTCCGTTTCTATTAAGTATTTATTAGGCGCTTTATTATGTGCATATTGTAAGGCCTCTGGAAAATAGTCATAAGTGCTTTCATACCAATGAATCGCCGTACCATCGAAGTATTTTGAAGAGGCTTCATCTCTAAACATCTCGTCTACCCAGTCTTTAAGTCCGGCTCTATTTTGGTCGTATCCTAATATTATTTTATCTCCTTTTCCATCCGCTTCAAGTTTCGGCCCTAAGTGCTTTTGTACAAAATCGGTCATTTCTTTTGGTGTGTAATGCATACTTTCCCAATTATTGCCATTGCCGTGTGGTTCATTTTCTACAGTAAACCCCCAAACATCTATACCCTCAGCTTTATAAGCATCTATGTATTTAGAGAAGAACAAGGCCCAAGTATCATAGTATTCTGGAAGTAATTTTCCACCCACCCAATGCTTATTATCTTTCATCCAGGGCGCCGCTGACCATGGTGAGGCTATAATTTTAAAGCCATCTTCTGAAATCGCCATAGCATCTTTTATCATTGGAATGAGGTCGTCCATATCTTCTTCAATAGTAAAATGCTCTAGGGTTTTGTCCCCTTCTACTGGTGTATATGAATAATTTGTCAATGAAAAATCACAAGAATTCATGTGCGTTCTTGTTAAAGAATATCGGGCACCATCGTTTGCGAAATACGCTTTTAAAATTGTATCTCTATTTTTCTTACTAAGTTGGTTTAATAAGTATGCCGATGATTCTGTAAAAGACCCACCAAAACCTGTTATGGTCTGAAAGGTTTGTTCTGGCAATAACTTTAGGCTTACTAGAGTATCAAAATTTTGAAAATTATTAATTTTTTTAAGATTATTTCCGCTAGCCGAGGTTTCATACACCTCAAATTCTATGGGGTTATCTTTTTTATGACAACTTGATAGTACTACCATAAAAACCATTAAGCAACTGAATGTTTTCATTGTTCTATATTTAGTTATTTATATTTATTTTTTAAAACTTCAAATGTTTCTTTTTTCTGCCTATCGATATTTACAATTCCCCAATACTCTTCATTAGGAGCCCCGTCATAAGGCACGCCGCTACTATTTGGAGCCCAGCCGCCAACATCTTGCCTTTCTGGGTGCCCTGCTTTCCACCACCCATCTGTAAAAGAAAACATGGTAACCCCTAAACAGATGTCTTGATTTTTAAATATTTTAGATAAAATATTAGCATTGGCTGTTGCTTGTGCGCTTTCATTACTCCCTTGTTTAAAGCCATGGTTTTCAATAGACATATAGCTATCACCTCCTGCTTCTGATAAATACATAGGTTTTGTGCTTATCGCTTCCCATTCTGAAAATATACTCTCTGGATTGTCCCATCGGTATACATTTATACCCCATACATCGATGTTTGGAGAAAATGCCAGTGCCACAGCATCTGGTAATTCACCATGCGCCGTAGTAACAGGGTGATCGGTATCATTTTGATGTATAATACCTGCTGCATTATTCATGATTTTATACCAATTTTTAATATCGCCTTCAAACCACTCAGGGTGGTAGTTATATTCATTACCAAGCTCCCACATTAAAATAGCTGGATGGTTTTTATAGGCTTTTACATAGTCGATAAAGGTTCCTGATTTTATATCGAAAACGCCATCTTGGTTATATCCAAAGCCTATAATCACTTTTATACCCGCAGCATGAATATCATCTAAAACCGCTTTATCTTTAATGGGTTCATACACCCTTATCGTATTAATATTAGCCTCCTGCATTAATGCCAAATCTTGAGTTAAAGTTTCAAAATTTCTTTTACTGCTTCCTTTTGGAACAGGGTGATAACAAATCCCTTTTATAAGGTATGGCACCTTATTTACCAAAATTTGACGATCGGAAATATGTACGGCTCCTAATCCGTCTTTACCTCCACATGAAAATAAAGGGAGTAAAAAAGCTAGAATTAATATGTTTTTTAAAAATTGCATCCTTTTTATTATTTTACTAAATCTGAAGTTACTGTAGGTATTAAAACCGTTTCCATAAGCGCTTGTTTGTCTCCATTAAACGTCTTTTTAATTTCTTTTCCGTTTCTGGTTAAGCCTTTAAAAACCCCTTGATCCACCAGGTTCCATAATGAATATTTGGCTTCTCCTTTTAAATTAATTAATCCAAAATGGTTTTCGGATCCCAAAGGGTTTTTGGCGTCCTTCCATTGCTCATCAAAAGCTTCAAAATAAAAACACGACATCCCTTTAGCATTCGTCCAATCGCGCATGTGTTTATAATACATGGCTTGTTTATATTCGTCTGTTGCTCGTGATCCCTTCTTACCGTATAGCCCATTAGAAACACTTGCCCAACCAGTTTCTCCAATATGAATTGGTTTTTTTATATTTAAATGCCTCATATAATTATAAACACTATCATATTGCGAAATGGCATAGGCTTTAGCCCGCAGCATAGCTGCATCAACTATTTCAATTTCAGATAAGTCATTTTCAGGCACATCCCAAAATAAAGGGTTATAATGCGTGTCGTGCATGGGGTATGTATGCATGGAAATAAAATCTACCGCTTTAATAAGCGCATTTAAATCTTCTGTATGATACACGGTTTCGCCACCGCCCCAAGACGCAAAATTATCGGAACTCGTAACCCATAAGTCTTTGGGAAGCTTTCCAGTAGCCTTTAAGCCTTGTAAATGATTTACCCATTTTAAAATAACATGAGGTTGTACGTAGTAACTGGTCGCCCATTTTACCATGGCTTCATTCCCTACAGCAATCATTTTCACGATATCGGGATATTGATTCGCTAAGGAGATAGCCGTTTCTATTTCAATAGCATTTCTATCACTCTCAGCATCATGATTAGGTTTCTTGTTTTCCGAATTAAAAGCGTTTTCACAGTCAATCCACGCACCTAACATAACATACATCTCAAAGTTAGCGTCCGTTTTTTTTAATTGACTAATGGCTTTTAACAGATTTGACGTTTGAGCCAAATGCACGTTATAAGTTCGCAACACCTTTATGTTCATGGCAGAAAGAATTTTCATATCCTCCTTCAATTCTGCAATTGTAGGCTGCACTTCTCGTGATGTTTGACGATAACCTCCATAAGAAATAGCCAGGTATTTTGGATTTCCCAAAATATCTGCGGCAGTAATGTTTACTACCTCCTTGGGTTTGTTGTCACAGTTAAACACCAACACAAAAGCAAAAAAATAGAGGATTGTTTTTTTCATACCCATTATAAACTTATCGTTAGTTTTTAATCAGTTTTGATATCTGAACGCCTTTATCCGTTTTAACATGAATAAAATAAACTCCAGTTTTTAAACCTGAACTGTCCACGTTTACTTCATGAGATGTTTTGGATAAGACTAAGACCTGCTGTCCTAAAATATCATATACTTGAATAGATTGAATCGTTTCTTTTTTTGTTTTGATAGTCCAAACATCATGAGTTGGGTTAGGAAATATGCTTATATCTGTGGTTTGAAAATCATGAATACCTAAAGCCAACCCATCTTCCCAATAAATATCGTCTAGAGCGAATTCGGCGGAAGCCCCACTTTCTTCTAAAATCACAAATTCATAGTTCAACATTCTTAAATCTATAAATTGACCTCGAATATCGACAACCGGAATAGTGGCTTGTCCCCATTGACCATCTCTGGTTAAGCCATATACCGTTTGATTGGCCGGAAAACTAACATAGTTCTCGTTTCCCCAAGCATCGATAATTCCAATTTTAAAACTTACATGTGCCGGAATTTTTATTTTGAACTTAAGATTGCCCGCTCCAAAATTTAAAAGATTAACAGGTTGTTCAGACATGATTCCTGCACCAAACCAGCCTTTTCCAGTTGTGGTCCAAGAAATTCCGTTAGCGCCTTCGTAAGGGGCAATAGTACCATCTGACAATGTAGACTCCCAAACATAGACTTCCGCATCCTCTCCTAGCACTAACGCGTCCTGTGTAGGGGTTTCATCGGTATATATTCCAAAAACCCCATTTTTTTCTACTGGAGGTCCCATGTGGATTTCTCCTTGCCCATTCCACTCCATTACTTTAATATAGTCTATAACCATATCGGCTGGTAGTGCCATCGATACTGCGGCGCCACTACCAGGATCGCCAAGGTTGTAAGCATCTGTAAACGCACCACCTATAGCAAGGTTTGCTATTAAGTAAAAGGGTTTTCGAAAGGCATCCGATTCACTGCTAATTGTAAAAGGCTCTGTGTAAAGATCATGCTCTACGCCCTCGTCAATAACCGTAAACCTTAAACTGTTTTCATCCCAATACGTTCTATAAACAATAAATCTATCGGTAAGAGGTACATCATGATTGTAATAAGGCCTGCAATATAAATCTTCTGGATCCCATGCCGTACTGGCAGCCCCTGAAAGGTTTCCTGGAGCTATAGCATCTTCTGAATAAAAAATAGCATTAGCCCCTACAACTTGGTTCACTGTAGAATTATTTAAACCGTTCCCACCATTATGTGTATCATGCAAATCTCGAAATGCTTGATCATGTCCCATTTCCATCATATCAATTTCTCCTTTATTTGGCCATGGATGATTTGAAGTTCCTAATAGCCAAACTGCTGGCCATCCTCCTAAATTCAAGTTTGGTATTTTTACTCGAGCTTCAATAACACCATATTTAACAGAAACTTTTGATTTTGACTCAATTTTTCCAGACGTGTATTGTAACGCGTTGCCCCATTGATCGGTAATACCTGGCCCCGATTCCTGTTTCGCAGTAATACGAACGCCATTATTGCCTGGTTCTCCTGGAATAGCATCTATAATAACGTTTTCTTCCTTATAAAACTCCAGTTCGCCATTACCCCAACCCCAGGCGCCATTACCTGTAACTTTAGTCCAATTGTCAAGGGTATTAAAGTTTTCTTCCCAAATAACATTCCCTATCTGACTGTGGGAATAGTTACTAAATAGTACTACAATAACAATAACCGATATGTGTTTTAGTGTATTCATGTTTTAGTGTTTTATTGAAACTATTATTTTGTTAATCAAACCATTTCTTTCAAATATGGCTTTTGAAGTGTCTAAATCGAGGCTCATTTCGTTAAAATCAATCAGTCTATCATCATTAAAAAAGACGCGTATCCCTTCATTTTTAGAACGTTTATAAAGTATAGGAACCTGGCAATAGGTAAAGCACAACGTATCTTTTTCAAGTGTAATTTCTTGTGTTTCTTTATGGATATTTGTAAACTCGAAAGTTGCTGGCGCTTGTAAAAACTCTTTCGATTGTAATACGTGGGGATTAAATTGTATTCTTCCTTCCTTAACAAAAACACCTAATTCTCCAAATCGACTTAATATATCTTCTTTAACCTGTCCGGTCATGCCTGGTTGTTGAGCACCTTTTGTTGCTGGGGTATGCGAATAGGGATCCGTTGGAAAAGCACCATATAGTTCTGGTGATTTATGCACACCGATACCGGCGTTAATTTCGTAATAATGGTCTAAAAGTTTACCAATAACAGTATCACTTTCGTTGGTATTGATGGCCAATAAACAGTTTTCTTGGACGGCTAATACCAATTTAGAAACCATGTGCCAATAGATAGAACCTAAGCCTTCGTATCCAAAAAAGGTACCAGATCGTCCTGTAAAAGACTTATGATCAAAAATATCTTCAAAGACCTGTAATACAAACGCTTTATCGCTTTCAACCTCTTCTCTATAAGTTTCATTTAAGGCCTTTAAAGCCTTTTTTAAACTATTTGCGTTATTAAAATTGCTGTTGAAATGATAATCACCTAAAACATCCTGTTCGATAATTTGTCGATTTCCATCTGCTACCAAAGCTTTTAATAAGTTAGATTGCGCTACTTTTTCTGAAGGGATCGTGTTCTTTTTATCAAATCGCGCTAGCGTTTTATTAGGGTAGAGTATATAACTGTATTGGTCTTCCCGAAACAGGGCACTATTTTTTAAACCATCCAACACATCTAATGCCTGAGCAGCAGAAAGGTAGCCAGAACTCAATACCGCCACTTGGCCTTCTAACATTTCAGACAAATGCGATATAGAAATTTCTCGATCATTTTCTGTCGTCATCAAGTTATACGCATGATACATATTATCCGTACGTTTATTGGCCCTTATCGTGTGTTGCACATATGCCTTTGTAATGTGAATAAACTCTAAAATAGTAGTTTTATCAATGCTCGTTTTATGACTAGAAAATCCATTTTCATAAATCGTAGTCCTGTATTTACTGCCCGCTAAGCCTAAACCATCTAAAACTGTTTTTCTATCTTTATTTGAAACGCTTCCAGAGAGTATATGTGAATTACTTTGAAGTGTAGTCACTACTTCACTAAAAAACAGGGCTAATTCTGAAGACAGTTCAAAGCCTTTTATTTCAGATTTAGAAATTACGTTTTCGAAGAAGTTCAAAAAGCGATTTAAGTAATATAGTGTTACCATGGATACGCCATTACCCACCAAAGCGTTGTTGGCATCATTCCATTCTGGGCGCTGTGTGTTTAACCAAATACCACCTTCGGGAATAAAATTAGAGACTTTAGCCAAAACAGTAGCCAATAGTTTTTCAATAAGATTTACTTTATAAATAAAGAAATTTTCGTCTCTAAGTAATGCACCATCTGCCCCTAACTCTTCTTTTTTTAGTTGGATTTTCGCATTTAAATCATGATCAAAATCTATAGTGTCCTTTGGGTTAACCAGTATATCCTCATAGCTTTTTATTTTATAAGGCACATTGGCGTATACAAAAACAGTTTCTAAAAACCGCTTTTCCAACTGTCTAGGATAATGATCTTCTATAAATTCTAAGAATTTTAACAGGTAAATAATTTGATGATCTCCCCAATACCCAATATAAGACCATGGGTCGTTTTCTTCAATAATCTCCCAATCAAAACCTCCTTTTGTAACACGGTACGGGTTGTAGCCTTCAAATGTAGTTGCATTTAAAAACTTGTATATCATCCCTTCGATATATTCGGGATAGGCGTGCGCTAAGGCCTCCCAATTTTGAAATATATCCCGCCAGTTCCCTTCATAATCCAATATTTTAGACCCATCTATTTCACTTTGTGTATTAATAGAAAATTTGTTCCATGGCCTACTAGGGTCTCCATGTCTTCTACTAAATTTAAGAGGTAAGTATTCCAAGCAAAGTCTTTTAAAGTTTTTGTCTTCATCTTGCTCGGCCATAACCTTAATATCCTTTAAGGCAAATAATACAGGTAAAGCGTTTAATAGCGCTTCCTTTTTCTTATACACCTTTTTGTTGGCATGGGCTATATAAGCTATAAAATCTTTCTTTTCGATAGTATAACCATCGTCAAAAATACCACCTCGCATAATATTAAATAGCGTATTTGCAAAATGTCTGGTGTTTATTAATGGATCTTCTGTGAGTTGAAGACCATCTGATGCGCCTGTTAATGCAATTAGTTTATTAGTTCCTGCATCGATGTCTTTCTGGATTAAAGCAACAATATTTTGCTCCTTTTTTAGAATTTGTGAAATGGCAACAATATCTGAAATGGATTGATTCACATTGGCAGCAAACATCCAATTTGCTTCGGCTTGTGCTTGCAATGCCATCGTAGATGAAATAAAATAAGCTCCTTTTTCAGCCTTTACATCTAATTCTTCGTGAATCTCCTGTTTTTTCCTAAACCTGTTTAACTGTAAAGAAGACAATAAATGCACTGGATTGTCCATACCCACAGACCATACTACATTTGCCTTTAAAGCTTCGCTAGGTTCTGCTTTATCTACAATTACAGCACTTAATGCATATATCCCTAACCCTACTTCGGTTTGTAATTCGCTCTTTTTATATGCATCAACCAAATTGCTTCGGCTATTTTGTAGCTCTGAAGTAACACCAGAAGGTAGAATATTCTGTAAACCATCTAAAACAGTTAGGGTAATAGCTTTTCCAGAGTTGTTTATAATCGTGGCACTTTTTACAAAACCAAATTGATTACTAGAACTCCATTGATATCTAAATGTAAGTTTTAAATCTTTATTGATCTCTTCAAAAACGACCTTGTTCCCGTACTTGTTTTTATATAAGTTTCTGGTGGTTCTGTACACCCCTGTTTGTCTTTCAGAAAAAGGCTCCCAGATATAGGATTCGTCTTTAATATGAACTTGAATGATTGTTTTGCTTCCCGTGGTATCTGCCAATTCAGTAATTTTATCGTCGGTATAATATGGAAACAAAGACGATTCTGCATTTTTTCTACCGGCTGTTAATCCCCCATTACTAGAGATAAACATCCAATGGTTAGAGTCGCTTACAATACTCATAAAAAATGGACGCAGGTTATCGCTATTAGAAATCTTATAATATGTTTCGCCATTAAGGCTTACTAATGTTTTGTCCATCTTATCCGTATTTGAAGCTGTTGATTTTTCAGATTCTATAATCGTGGTATTTTTCATTACACTTATTTTTATAGGAAAAAGCTTAAAAATTTTGATAATAAGCTCCTTAAACACTTAATATAAATAACTTATTTACAGTTACTTAAGTTAAATATTAGTATTTTAATTAAAAAGTATTCTATTAAAGTGGTTCCTTTTTATAGCGATTAAAAAGGCCAGTGTTTTTTATATTTTACTCCTGACCTTTTTATTACGCCTTTACATTATTGATAGACTCTTATGTAATCTATTTCCATGGTATCTTGGGTAAATGCTGGGTCAATATTCCCCCCTAAACTTCCGCCCATGGCAACATTTAATATTAAAAAGAAATTTTTATCGTAAAATGGTAAATTGGCATTATTATCCATCGTTACTACAGGGATATTGTCTACTAGAACAATCAGCTTTTCTGCAGACCATTCTAGGCTATAGAGATGAAACTCTGTAGTCATGTTATTAACCGCTAAGGTTTCACCATAACTCGCATTTGCGTTAGTACCAGAGTCAAACCAATGAAAGGTACCTAGCGAGGTGTTTTTGTCGCCACCTGTTTGCTCCATAATATCTATTTCTCCACATTTAGGCCATCCTACGGTATCAAAGTTTGATCCAAGCATCCAAATAGCAGGCCATGTACCGGCTGTACTTGGTAGTTTTGCTTTAGCTTCTATACGTCCATATTTAAACGCTTGTAAGCCTTGGGACTTTAAGCGTGTTGATGTGTAAGTACTACCCTCTTTTTTAACCATGATTTTAAGCACCCCGTCTTCAACAATAACATTATTGGCATCACTAGTATAGGTTTGAACTTCTTGGTTTCCCCAACCACCTGCACCTAAATCATAAGTCCAATTAGCAGCATTTGGAGCCCCGTTAGAATCAAATTCATCAGACCATACTAAGTCGTTAAATTCCGATTCAAAAACAGCTTCACCTTCAACAGGTTTACTAGACGTAAAAACTTGGTACCAAGCACCAAACCCAGGTTGAATAATTCTTACATGCAAAGTGTTTTCGCTAACCGAAATGATATCATACGTACTCGCTCCAACAAACCACCCCATAAAACCACCTTCAGAAATTTCGAAAGCTGTTCCTCTATATGGTTTATCGTTATAAGACCCTTCTACAGCAGCTTTTGATGATGATGGTAAAAAAGAAATATTTTTAACACCAAACATGTTTGTTGCTACAGTTTCATCATGACAAGTGTCTCCAGAAACACCGATAATATCGGCGTAAGCACCTGGGACAAATGCAGGACCTTGAGTCTGTTCAAACGTTAAGCCATCTTCAGTACGGGTAAAAACAAACGCATTAGTATACATACAATATTTTTCGTCATCCCAAGGTTTTATTCCATTCCACCATGCTTCATAGGCAAATTCACCATTTCCATAATCATCTTCCACGGGCCCTAAACCAACATGGAGCGGACTATTTGCTGCCCAATACCAGGTTTTAGAATCGCCAATCAGTTCACCAGCCATTAAATTTCCTGCTTCAATATCTGAAAAGGAACTAAAAACTTCTACGTCCATAGAAGTACTAGATACCGCGCCTCCTGTACCTACTGCATTAACCACTACAGTATACGTATTCACACCTGTAAGGGTAAACCTGTGCGTTGTTATTCCAGAGGGAGCAACGCCTGTTTTCCCATCGCCAAAATTAAAGTTATAGGTTATTTCATTATTTGCTGTAGCAGTAAATTTTACAAATCCACTACCATCTCCAAAAGGATTATCTGCGTCTAATCCTACTACTTCTGCACTTATGGTAACACCTGTTGGAACCATAATATCTCCTAGTGTTGCATCATCTTCCTGACATGCTGTAAACAGAAATGCCAAAGCAAGAAGAAGTGCTATATTAAATTTTAAGTTTTTCATATGTCTTCGTTTAGTTTTTGAATCTTTAGTTTTGCGCAATATCATCTACATAAATCGTGTAGTTGGCAGAAGCATCGCCTTCTGTTCCATTATCCATAATCATAATGAGATTATAAAAATCTACAGCTGTATCTACACCTGAAAAATTGAAACTTAAGGTTTCCCATTGATTTGCAACCGTTGTGGTGACAACAACCTCAGCTGTTTCTGTAGCATTTGGCCATGGCACAGAGTCTTCAAATTTCATAAGTAAATCCAGTCCTGCTCTTGGCGACCATACTTTAGCAGTAATGGTAGTTCCAGCCGTAAAATCAAATGCTGTAGGCACTGTAAGTTTTGATCCCGCCCAAATTTGTCCAGCACCCTTAATTAACTGTAATACATTTTTAGACGGATTGCCAACGGGATGCGGATTTGAAATTACAGAAGTACCCCCACCATCAAAACCATCCAAAATATATTCGGGTTCAAAGACTAACATAGGTTCTGACGCAATATCATCGACATAAATGGTGTAATTAGCAGAAGCATCACCCTGTATACCATTATCCATAATTAAAACCATATTATAAAAATCGACAGCCATATCCACTCCAGAAAAATCAAAGCTTAAGGTTTCCCATTGATTTGCTACGCTAGTGGTTGCAGTAATTTCGGCTGTAGACGTTACATTAGGCCATGGTGTTGCATCTTCAAATTTCATCAACAGGTTTAAACCCACTCTTGGAGACCATACTTTTGCGGTAACCGTTGTACCATTAGCAAAAGAGAATGGTGAGTCTATTGTAATTTTAGAACCTGCCCAAGGCTGTCCTGCACCCTTAATCATTTGTAATACGTATGACGAGAGGTTTCCTGTAGACTCTGGGTTGGCAATAACAGCTGTACCACCACCATCAAAACCATCCAGTAAAAAACCACCTTCAAAAGTAAGCGGTAAAGTACCTGTACTGCTTCCTGTGGACGATTTATAAAAATAAAGGTTGTCCAAAAACAGCGTACCGCTGCCAGAGGGTATTCCTTCAAGTTTAAATTGAATGATATTTGAAAAATCTACCAATGGGTTTTGATCGGTGAAAAATGACAGTGGAATGTCAAACGAATTCCATTTATTGGCAACCAACTCTAAATCATAAGCTGTTTCATTAGGACCAGCGCTAATAGGTGATAGTTTTGCATCAAAATCAGCATCTGCAGTCCAAATATCAACGTGTAAAAATTCCATTGCTGAAGCATCAATAGGCGCTGATGAAAAATCAATACCTTGATACGTAATGTCCCCGTATTGAATCATATTATTCCCATCTACCGCAATTTGCGTATACGTTGTAGTCTGTCCCCAATTTGGATAAAAATCAATAGGATCAGGACTTGTATATGAATCACTATAAATAGAAATAACATCAGATTGTGCTCTAAAAGGAACCGGTGCCGCTTTTAAGGGTTGTAAAATGGCTGTAACTTCAAACGTTTCTGAATACTCTACGCTCGCTGCGGCTGCACTCATGGCAACCACTCTAATGGTATAATTTCCTGCTTCTTGATATTGATACGAAACTGTTTCGTTAACATTCAAGGGTAAAGGATCTGTTTTTCCGGGTTCTCCAAAATATACCTCAAAAAAAGTAGCAAAATCTGCAGTTGCCGAAACATTTACTTGTTTAGAAATTGCCGCATCGTTCTCCATAGTAACTTCTAAGTTTTCAGGAGCTTTAAAGGATACCACTATGTTTTGAGTAGCTTCAGTAGTTAAGCCATTTAAACTTACAGCTGTAATTGTAGCATCGTAAACCCCTTCGGCGTATATGTGTTTTGCACCATTTCCAGGAACAAGGCCTTCTAGTTTATCAGAGCCATCGCCAAAACTAATATTGTAGCTCACAGCGCCTTCTGCTAGTGGTGTTATGGTAACCATACCCGTATTGTCTTGAGTGATGCGTACTGATGCAGTAACATTTGTAGGCGCTTTTATAGCCGCTACATAATCGATATTATCGTCTTCTGAGCAACTCCATGTTATTAGAGCAACAAGACATAAGCTGAATGCATATTTTATATAGTTCATCATAGTATCGTTATATTAATAATTTGGATTTTGTTCCCAGTTTCCATTCGAAAACTGGATTTCTTCAACAGGAATAGGAAACACCTCGTTTTTACCAGTAGTAAAGCCTTCAATTTCTAAACCTCTACCGGTTCTCACTAAATCGAAAAACCGATGGCCTTCACCAACAAGTTCTACACGTCTTTCGTTTGCAATAGCATCTGTAAGCACCGCTCCTGTAGACGTTATGTCGTTTGGTGCTCCAAAAGCTCTTGCTCGAACTCTATTTAAGTATTGTTGTGCTTTAGTGTCGCTAATGTCGCCTCGGTTATACGCTTCGGCCGCCATTAATAACACGTCTGCAAAACGAATGGCTCTGTAATTATTAGGATTTGTAAGGTTTTGATCGCCTGTATTTAAATCCCCTTGTCTAGCTATGTATTTTCTATTATAATATCCTGTATGTTCGTTACCTTCGGCATAAGTTACATTATGTGCGGTTGCCCACGCTTCAATGTCTAAAATCGCAACATCTTTACGTAAATCGCCAATTTCAAAAGCATCTACCACTTCTTTCGTGGGAACGTTAAAACTAAATCCAGAATCGAAAAAAGGGCCAGAATAGTTTCTAATTCCGTTAAATCCAACCGCTATATTACCTTCACTACATTGTAAACAATCGAAACTAGCACCTTTCGCATCAGAGTATTGTATTTCAAAAACAGATTCTATACCATTTTCACCAGCCTTTTCAAAAATCATATCATAATCACTTACCAGATCGTAAGGTCCATTAGCGATTAGGTTGTCCAGAACATTTGCTGCTTCAGAAAATTTATTTTGATATAAATATGCTTTTCCTAAAAGCGCTTGCGCAGATCCTTTAGTAGCTCTTCCCACTTGAGGTGCTGCATAGTTTAGATTCGTTATGGCATAGTTTAGATCGGCTTCAATTAAGGCATACACATCTGCTACAGGAGCTCTTGGAATAGACGTTTCATCACCTAAAACAAATCGTGTTTCTTTTAAAGGCACCGGGCCAAACCATTTTACCAATTCAAAATAGTAATAGGCTCTTAAAAATCGGGCCTCACCCAAAATAATTTCTTTCCCTTCAAAATCTGTTTTATCCTGAAATTCTAAGATAAAATTAGTTCTGTTAACACCCGCGTACATCCATTCCCATAACTTCCTTAATTCGGAGTTTACAGGGGTATGAATCATTTTATCAATCTGTTGCCAGCTTACCACATCGGTAGCACTTTCACCCCCAGCGACCGTATTATCTGAGGCTATTTCACCCATTATCACATTTAAATAACTCGCTTGCAATAAATCATACGCTCCTATTAATGCGTTATAATAATCGGTTTCAGAGTTAAAATAACTTTCAGAATCGATACTATATCGATCCACTTCTTCTAAATAATCGTCGCTACAAGAATAAAGGGCAAATACGAATAAACATGCCAATAGACTTGTTGATATTTTGTTTTTATAATTTTTC
Source organism: Mariniflexile ostreae (assembly GCF_042427585.1). Taxonomy (NCBI): domain Bacteria; kingdom Pseudomonadati; phylum Bacteroidota; class Flavobacteriia; order Flavobacteriales; family Flavobacteriaceae; genus Mariniflexile; species Mariniflexile ostreae. The sequence goes on from NZ_JBHMFC010000033.1 coordinate 41,899, forward strand.
ATATCGCTTATATTTTTAAATGGATAGGTTTAAACCTAAAATAAATTGTCTTGAAATAGGGTAGAAACCATAATCTATTCCACCACCAATAGCATCGCCATTTGTTGCTGCAGGATCATATCCATTATATTTCGTTAGTGTAAACGCATTATTTACCGAGGCATACAGACGAAATTTGCTTATCCCCAATTTTTCGATAACTGCTTGTGGCAAAGAATAGCCTAATTGAATGTTCTGGATCCTTAAAAAGGAAGAGTCTTCCACATAGAAATCTGAAAACAATTTATTGCTTGTTGCACCCGTAGTGGCCCTTGGCACAGCATTGCTTGTACCCTCACCCGTCCATCGGTTTAAATACATGTTCAATCGGTTTACATTGGGTTGATCACGTTCGTAATTACGCACAGTTTCTTTACCCAATTCCGCATACATATACGTGCTAAAATCGAAATTTTTATAATCGAAGCTTAAGTTTAAGCCCATAATGTAATCTGCTTGTGGTTTCCCTAAATACGTTCTATCTTCAATGGTTATCTTGCCATCGTTATTGGTATCTACAAAACGAATATCACCAGGTGCAGCAACAGCGCCCAGACCAGCTTGTGATGGATGTGCATCTACTTCAGCTTGATTTTGGAAAATCCCGTTCGTTTTAAGACCGTAAAAGTATCCAATAGGCTGCCCCACTTCCATTCTAGAAATAGCAGGCTGCCCAACACTAAAGGAACCTCCTTCTGAGATAACCCCGTTATTAACAGCAGTAACTTCGCCCTCTATTTTAGTAGCATTATAGCTAATCCCAAATGAGAAGTTATCAGAGACTCTTTCTTTATAATTTAGAAAAAGTTCAAGACCTTTATTTCTTGTAGTTCCTGCATTAACTGTTGGTAAACCAGCACCTGGAGCACCACCACCTAAAATTCCTGAAACTGGAAAATTCTCGATTAATAAATCATTTCTATCTTCTACAAAATAATCTGCAACCACTTCAAGTTTATTGCCAAACAAATTCATGTCTAAACCAATATCCAGTTTTTCTGCAGTTTCCCATGTAGCATCTGGATTTGGGAGTCTCCCATTTGCCGTTCCGGTTACTAATGCACCATTAATAACATAAGTAGCTTCTCCGCTTAATAAAGCTCTGTATAAATCGTCGCCTACATTATTACCTAAAGTACCGTAACTGGCTCTAAGTTTTAAAAAATTTATAGCGTCTACACCTTTAAAAAAGGCTTCATCTGAAATTTTCCAACCAGCAGTTGCAGAAGAGAAGTAATCAATTCTGTTGTCTGGTGCAAAATCTGAAGACCCATCTCTACGAATCATAGCAGACAGCAAATATTTACTTTTAAAATCATATTGAACACGTCCAAAAAAGGATGATAGCCTAGAATCATAAATATAAGAACTATTAGATTTGGCTTCGCTTATCCCGTTTGCCAAAGAAATATCGGCAAATTCCCAAGAATTATTCGGGACATCAAAACCCGTAGCGTCTAAATTATCACCCCAAGCCCGTTGAGCACTCGTACCCAAAGTAAATGTAGTATTATGGGTATTGTTAAACGTTTTACTATAGGTAGCAAAGGTATCCCAGGTATAGGAGTTATTGGTATTTCTATATTGATTGACACTACTTCTATCTGTATTGAAAACTTTACCTGAACCATAATTCACTATGGGACTAAATGTTTTTCCTTTATCATCATAGGATTTTAAACCAATACGTGACGTTACAGCAAAACCCTCAAATGGCTTGTATTCGAGCTGAAAGGTACCTTCTATGGCATTTCCTGAATAAGTATTGTAAGTATTCGCTATTTGAGAAAGCGGGTTAACTACTTCATTACCTAAAAAACCTGAGGTGTCTTGCCTATTTATGCCGTATGTAGGAGCATAATTAAGCGCATTAAATAATGGTGTTCCCAAAGCATTTTCACCAATGGTCTTTCTATTGGTGTTATAATAATTAGCAGAAGTTGCAAAGCTTAATTTATCGGAAAGATCAAACGTTAATTTAATTTTTGCATTCGCTTTTTGAAAATTAGATTTATCGCTAGCAATTATCCCATCTTGTTCTAAAATAGAGCCCCCAAAATAATAGGTGCTTTTTTCGCCTCCACCAGAAACGGATACATTATGGTTAATAATAGGCGCTGAATTAAATAATTCGTTTTGCCAATCGACTCCCGTTCCTAAGCCATTCACATTAGGAAAAGGTAATGCTTGACCATTTGCGGCATAACTTTCGTTTAAAATTAAAGCATATTCACTGGCATTTAAATAAGGTAGCTCGCGCGTGGTTTCTTGAATACCCGTATAGCCATTATAACTAAGTTTAGCTTTAGAGTTTTTCTTGCCTGATTTCGTTGTAACCAATACGACCCCATTAGCCCCTTCTATTCCATAAATAGCAGCTTGAGCATCTTTTAGAATAGAAAAGGTTTCGATATCACTAGGATTTATGGAGTTTAAATCGCCTTTATACCCATCAATGATTATTAAAGGTCCATTATCTCCATTAGAACTTATGCCTCTAATTAAAATATTAAAGCCACCTCCTGGAGAACCCGAAGGCGCCGTAACAGAAACCCCTGCAGAAGTACCCTGTAACGCTTGGGCAGCATCAATGGGTCTTAAGTCTTCAAGAGTTGCAGCACTTACAATAGATACAGCCCCAGTAACATCTTTCTTTTTCTGTGTACCGTAACCCACTACAACAACCTCATCTAGTTGCGCTAAATCTTCTTTTAGCTGAAGGATTAATGGGTTGGTATTTTCAATTTTTACTTCTTTAGTTATATAACCTATATAACTAACTGAAATTGTGGAACCCAGTTGTGCGCCCATAAGACTGAATCGACCATCAAAATCTGTTGTTGTTCCTTTATTCGTGTTCTTAATAATAATATTCGCACCAGGTATTGGTAAACCTGTTTCGTCTTGAACACTACCGCTAACATCTACATGTTGTGCACTTACCAAAGCAACACAAAAGAGGGCTAGAATTTTAAAAAGTGTATGTCTCATATAAAGTTTAATTTAGTTTAAAGTAAAGCTAAACTTAAAAAATCAAGAATTACATGTTACAACCGCTACAAAAAACATACATTTTTAAAAAAGGATTAGATTTTTATTAAATTCGTAATAAACATCAGGTTTAATAAAGCTTTTTAACTATTTAAAAAAACAAAATTTTTAACTTAAAATGTTAAATGTTGTGGTAATGTATAGGTGAAAAAAGATTTTGTTGTGGAATTAAATCCCTAAAATGTAGTCGGATAAACTTGCTTCGTGCTCTAAATTCATTTTTTTGCGCAATCTGTAGCGTTTTACTTCTACACTTCGAGAGGATATGTTAAGTAAAGGCGCAATTTCTTTTGAAGAAAGATTTAATCGTAAGTACGCACATAAACGTAAATCGTTGGAAGTAAGCTCTGGATGTATGCTTTTAATTTTCTTTAAAAAGTCTTTATCTGCATTATTAAAGGCTTCTTCAAACGTATGCCAATCGTCTGTATTATTAATATTATTGTCAATAATTTTAATAATGGGTTTTATATTTTTAGTGTTCTGTACTTTTATAATTTCTTTTTTTAAGCTTCTAAGAAATTCATTTTTCTTAATTAAACTCATGGTAGAAATACCTAACTCTCTACTTTTACTTTCAACATCTTGGCGCAATTTATCATTATTAAATCGCATGAGTTGTTGTTTGTTTTCTAATGCCTTTAATTCTAATTCACGCTGATTATCAAACACTATTTTCTCACGTTGTTTTTTATAGTGCCGTTTATAGGCATGGTGCATAAGAAAAGTAAAAAGCAGTAAAGACCCTACATATATAAATAAGGCAAGGTTTGATAGGTACCAAGGTCTATCTATTGTAAAATTATAAGTTTCTATTTGGTCTGTTAATGTATTTCCTATTCGTCCTCTTACTTTAAAACTGTAGGTTCCAAAGGGTAAGTTGCTAAAATATGCACTTGGCTCTGTGGACCATAAACTCCACTCATTGTAGAAACCTTCTAATTGATACTGATATTCTACATGTGTATACTTACTAAATTCGGGAACACTAAATAAAAACCTAAAACTATTTTCGTTTGATTTAAAATATGAAGAACCATTTAAGGCAATCGTTTTATAAGCTGTATTTTTAAGTTTTTTCTGTACAACATTTATTTTTATATCATATTTCTGGGTCTTAAATTTATTAATATCTAATACAGCATAACCATCTGAGGCTCCAATTAAAAAAGCCCCATTCTTTAAGCACGCTAAGTTTTCAAAACCCATAATTCCTAAACTCCTGCGAAAATGGCTTGATATAGGAATGTTTTTAACCTCTAAATTATTTTTAAATTTTCCAGGAGATACGCTAATTATATTTCTATCAGAAAAGCCCCAAAGCGTATTTGTTGTAGGTGTGGAAACCAAAACACCTTTTATCTCATTGTTTTTAGCATAAAATTTCTCTGTTAATAACGTATCCTCAAAAAAGGCTTTGTTATCGAAATCATACTTTAATACTTTAGCTTCAAAATTTGAGGTATAGTATATATGTTTATTAAAAGTTACCAAAGAAGATCCATATCCATGGGAGGGCTCATTTATTGTATGGTTTATTTTTGTAAATTCATCATTAAATGTTAGAGTAAACAGGCCTTTATATTCATTATTTAATAATAATTTATTTTTATCAATAAATTCAAAATACCTACTAGATACGTCAAAACCTTCCACTATATTCCTAAATTTCCAGGTATCGTTCTCTTTCTCAAGAATACTTAAGCCTTTATAATTTCCTTGAAGTAATAAATGAGGCATATTCTTTATTTTTTCAATTTTCCATGTTCCGGGAAAATCTGAAATTTTATGGGCTTGATGATTGTCTATCACATAGGTTCCATTATTATGCCCACAAAACAATTCCCCATATAATTCTTCTAAAAACCAAACTTGCCCTTCTGTATTTGGGACTAATTTAAACCCAGATTCTACATCTGTTGTTTTATAAAATAGACCTTGGTTCGTGCCAAGGTATAAGTTCTCTTTAAACTGCTTAGCCGTATAAACGACACCCAGTTTCCCTTTTAAATCGGTATAAAATTGAAAATGTGATTTTAAATTTAAGATACTGATACCGTTATCTAGCCCTAACCATAAATTATGATCATGATCCTCAAAAATGGATAAAACCGTGTTATTATATAATCCTTTTTCCTTATTTATTTTTTCTATGGTTTGCCCTGAATGATCTATATGGATAATACCATTAGAAATAGTACCTAATACAATAGTTTTATCGTTTAATTGAATGCTACAATATATATTTTCAGAAACTAAATCTTTATCTGCAGGAATATGCCATCTCGTTATACCTGTTTCCTTTAAATGATAAAATTTTCCATCTTCTGTAAGAAGTATTTTTTGTTTATGTAATAAAAAAGCTCCAACTAACGTATTATTACGCACTATAGGGTCGTCAGATATTAACACAGCCTCTCCGTTTTCTATTGTAAAAATGCCTTTATCCATATTTTGAAAGACAATATTTTTATCTAGAATAAATATTCCGGCTCTTTTATTTATAGCTTCTATAACAATAAAAGATTCATCTATTGGATTATAAATATAAATACGGTCTAAAGACTGAAATAGGATTCGATTTTCATATGGGACTATTTTCCAAAAATCTTCATCTTTAATTAATGGAACTTTAAGTTTATCTATTAATGAGGTATAATGGAGCGTACCAAAGTCATCTCTTTTCCAATATCCAAAATCCATATAAAAACCTGTAAAAATCAAATCGTCTATTACATTTACCGATCGCACTACAGATCCATTTGGAGTGGGGTACAAATTCCATGTAGAACCATTATATTCTAATAAGCCCGAAGCATTGGCAAAGTAAAGATAATTGTTATCACACTGAGAAACCATCCAGTTTTGATTTGCAGCCCGATAATGTTTTGGTGAAAAGTTTTCTATAGGTGGAAGTTCTTGAGCCTTTATCGTGTTAAAAACTAAAGCATAGAGAATAAAAAATAAAAAATAAAATGGTTTCAAGTTTAGGAACTGTTTAATCTGCCTAATGTAATAAAATTTAATGGTGTTACATGAAGCGCCAAGCTGGTATATAAAAAAAATAGGCATAATTAGTTATAGGTTTTGGCATAGCTAAAAGTTCTATACGTTATTTAGGTGCGCAAATTCGTGTAAAATTTACACAGTTTTAAAATGTTTTACACACTTTTTACACAAAAAAATATCTTGAAGAAAAACCTAAAAAAACATAATACATTAATACACAACAACTTAATAAAATAACAGATTACAATCATATCCGTGGCACATTTATTTCTTTACTAATAATATAAAACATTATCAATAAAACCTAAATTTTAAAAATATGAAAAAGTTAATTTTAACAGTAGCCATAGTAGCAAGCGGTGTATCCACTTTCGCTTTATCCAATCCAATTTTAAACGATCAAGCAGCGGTAACCATGGTGATGAACCAAGAAGCGTTTAAAGCAGTAGCGATAGACCAATTGCCAGAGGCCGTAACAGCAGCAGTAGAAAAAGATTTCCCAGGAGCGGCCATCAGCCAGGCACATGTAAACAGCAGTGAGCAATACAAACTAACCCTTTCTATTGAAGGAAGCGATAGTACGGTATATGCAGATAAAGATGGGGCTTGGTTAAGCGAAGCCGATATCGTTTCTAACACTGCCGAATAATAATAATAATAATAATAATAATAATAAAAGTAAACGATAGGATATAACATCCCATCACCAGTAAAATAAAAATAATAAAACCTAAATTTTAAGAACATGAAAAAGTTAATTCTAACAGTAGCCATAGTAGCAAGCGGTGTATCCACTTTCGCTTTATCCAATCCAATTTTAAACGATCAAGCAGCGGTAACCATGGTGATGAACCAAGAAGCGTTTAAAGCAGTAGCGATAGACCAATTGCCAGAGGCCGTAACAGCAGCAGTAGAAAAAGATTTCCCAGGAGCGGCCATCAGCCAAGCACATGTAAACAGCAGTGAGCAATACAAACTAACCCTTTCTATTGAAGGAAGCGATAGTACGGTATATACAGATAAAGATGGGGCTTGGTTAAGCGAAGCCGATATCGTTTCTAACACTGCCGAATAATAATAAAAAAAGTAAACGATAGGATATAACATCCCATCACCAGTAAAATAAAAATAATAAAACCTAAATTTTAAAAACATGAAAAAGTTAATTTTAACAGTAGCAATAGTAGCAAGTGGCGTATCAACTTTCGCTTTGTCAAATCCAATTTTAAACGATCAAGCAGCAGTAACCGTTGTAATGAACCAAGAAGAGTTTAAAGCAGTAGCAGTAGATCAATTGCCTGAAGCAGTTACCAGTGCAGTAGAAAAAGATTTTCCAGGGGCTGCCATAAGTCAAGCACATGTAAATAGTAGTGAGCAATACAAACTAACCCTTTCTATAGAAGGAAGTGATAGTACGGTATATGCAGCTAAAGATGGCGCTTGGTTAAGTGAAGCGGATATTGCTTCTAGCACTGCTCAATAAATAAATAAATAAATAAATAAATAAAAATCGATTGGAAATAATATCCGGTCAACACCATTATAATAAATAAAAACTTAAATTTTAAAAACATGAAAAAGTTAATTTTAACAGTAGCAATAGTAGCAAGTGGCGTATCAACTTTCGCTTTATCAAATCCAATTTTAAACGATCAAACAGCAGTAACCGTTGTTATGAACCAAGAAGAGTTTAAAGAGGTAGCAGTAGATCAATTGCCTGAAGCAGTTACCAGTGCAGTAGAAAAAGATTTTCCAGGGGCTGCCATAAGTCAAGCACATGTAAATAGTAGTGAGCAATACAAACTGATCCTTTCTATAGAAGGAAGCGATAGCACGGTTTATGCAGCTAAAGATGGGGCTTGGTTAAGTGAAGCGGATATTGCTTCTAACACGGCTCAATAAATAAATAAAAATCGATTGGAAATAATATCCGGTCAACACCATTATAATAAATAAAACTTAAATTTTAAAAATATGAAAAAGTTAATTTTAACAGTAGCAATAGTAGCAAGTGGCGTATCAACTTTCGCTTTATCAAATCCAATTTTAAACGATCAGGCAGCAGTAACCGTTGTAATGAACGATGAGTTTCAAGAGGTAGCAGTAGATCAATTGCCAGAGGCCGTTACAACAGCTGTAGAAAAAGATTTTGCAGGTGCAACAATCACTAAAGCATTTGTAAACAGCAGTGAGCAATACCAATTGATTCTTTCTATAGAGGGAAGTAATGGTACGGTATATGCAGATAAAGATGGAAACTGGATTAAAGAAAGTGATATTTCTAATAACACAGCACAATAGTAAGGTAATCTAGAGATTTGAGGTATATCTAGAGTATCCATTTTTGTAAAAAAGGCGTTTTAATTTAAAACGTCTTTTTTTTATTTATGATAGTTTTAGAAGAGAATGATACTTAATCTTAATATTTTTGTGAGTAATACATTTGAATTATGAAACATATTCTATTGGTTGAAGATGATGTCACCTTTTCGGAGATGCTTAAATTGTTTTTAGAACGGCATCAACATAAAGTAGATGTATGTTATACTTTACAAAATGCAACGGCGCAAATTAAATTAAAAAAATATGATTTAATTTTTACCGATTTACGTCTTCCCGATGGCGATGGCATTGCTTTTTTAAAAGATATAAAAATAACTATGGCTCATGTACCCGTGGTGCTCATGACCAGCTATGCAGAAGTTTCTACAGCTGTGCAAGCCATGAAACAAGGGGCTTTCGATTACATTTCCAAACCTTTTAATCCCGATGAAGTTCTTGAGGTTATTAGCAATGCATTAGTCGAAAAAAATTTAGAAAAAAAGTCTAATGTAGATAAACCCAAAGCTCATAAAAGTAAAGAATCTTCTCAATTTGTGGAAGGTATTAGTGCGGCATCTAAAGCGCTTAACGACTATATTAAGTTAGTAGCTCCTACAGATATGTCTGTATTGATAACGGGAGAAAGTGGCACAGGAAAAGAGGTTGTTGCAAAACATATTCATTTAAAAAGTTCCAGATTTGATGAACCTTTTATTGCGGTAGATTGTGGCGCTATACCAAAAGAAATAGCATCTAGTGAGTTTTTTGGTCATAAAAAAGGATCCTTTACAGGTGCTATTCAAGATAAAATAGGCCATTTTGAAGCAGCTAACGGTGGAACGCTTTTTTTAGATGAAATTGGAAATTTAACTTACGAAAACCAAATTCAATTACTAAGAGCATTGCAAGAAAGAAGAATTAAGCCTATTGGCAGTAGCGACGAAATACAAGTAGATATTAGATTGGTTACCGCCACCAATGAAGATTTATTGGAGGCCGTTGAAAAAGGCGACTTTCGAGAAGATCTTTACCATCGTTTAAATGAGTTTTCTATAAAAGTACCCAATTTAAAAGATAGAAATGATGATTTGATTTTATATGCAGATTTCTTTTTAGAGCATGCTAATAAACAACTTAATAAAACGGTTATAGGCTTTTCAAAAGAAGTCTTATCTGTTTTTCAAAATTATCAATGGCCAGGGAATTTACGAGAACTTTCTAATGTTATAAAAAGAGCCGCTTTATTATCCACATCCGAAATTATCGATATCCATGCGCTACCAAGTGAATTAATAAATCCTAAAAAAGAAACTGCGGTATCTTCACATAAATTTTCTACAAAAGAAAATGAAAAAGCGCTCATTATAAATGCATTACAAGAAGTGGGTAATAATAAAACACATGCTGCAAAACTACTGAACATTACCAGAAAAACCCTTTATAATAAAATAAAAGAATACGATATTGACGATGCTAAAGAGTAAATAAACAATCCCTTAATCACTATTAATATTAACTTAAATACGTTTCTAAAGTCGTTATAAGCTGTGTTAACTCTTTATTAAAAGCATTAAAAACTTTATCATCGATTGTATCTGCTTGTTCAAAACGTTCTAAATAAGGTGTTAGGGTTTTTACTTCAAGCAAATTAAACATGCTAAGCATTTTATGACTTAAATGATTAATACTTTTAATATCATGTATACTTTTAGCTTGAATTAATGCCGCTTGATTTTTCTTCGTATCGTTTAAAAAAGTACTTAACGTTTTATTTATCGCAAAACTATCGCTATTTAAAAAAGAGCCTAAAGCTTCAGTATTAAAACTCTGTATGTTTTTAGAGGCTTTATTTATCTTTTTTTCATGACGCTTTACTACTGGAGTATCAAAAAAATGCTTTAAAAGACTTTGTATCTTTTTAGAGTCAAAAGGTTTTATTAAAATTTCGGAAAAACCACTGTTTATATAATCTTCTCGAGACATATTGGCCCGACCCGTCATCGCAATAATAGGTTGTTGACTATAAGATTTATGTTTTTTTAGAAGTTCCATAAAATGGATACCGTTCATTTTTGGAAGTTGAATATCGGTTAATACCAAATCAAAATCAATACTATCAATTGTTTCTAAAGCCTTTTTAGCATTATCGAATACTAGCGTTTTTATGCCATACTGTTTTAAAAGATCTATTAAAAGCTGTTGCATGGAAACATCATCTTCAATAACTAAAGCATTTAAATTAAAAACAGCATCCTGCTCTAAAGTCTCAGAACTATTTAAAAGCTTATTAGAAAGCTTTACAGGAATGTTTAAGGTAAATGTACTACCTTTCCCTTTTTCGCTTTCTAAGCTTAAAATTCCGCCTAATAATGTGGCTAATTTTTTTGAAATATTAAGTCCTAGCCCAAACCCATTCTTTTTATGGTCTGTATGGGGGCCAACTTGTGTAAATGCTTTAAAAATAGTATCTACTTTACTTTTAGAGATACCAATTCCGGTATCTGCTACCGAAATTTCTAAGCGATTTACATTCGTTTCTTTTTTAAGCAAGCTGCTTATGGTTATGGTTCCTTCGTCTGTAAACTTATAAGCATTTACAACCAAATTATAGAGAATTTGTTTTATGCGAAAAGGATCGCTAATAAGTAAACAATCTATAGCTTTATCATGGTTTATAATAAACGTTATTGGCTTATCATCCACAATACTTTTTATGTTTTTAATAATGTCTTCTATATGTTTTTCTAAGTTGAAAGGAATCGATTCTACATGGATGTTACCATTTTCAAGTTTTGAAAACTCTAAAAGATCATCTACCAATTGCCCCATGTAAGCAGAAGCACTTCGTATATGTTCAATATAATTCTGATTTTTAGAACTCTGTGATGTTTTTTGGAGCAACTCACTAAAACCAGATATGGTGCTTAAAGGCGTTCTTAAATCGTGGCTTACCATAGAAATTAACTGTTCTCTACTTTTTAAAAGCGACGATGTGGTTTTATTTGCCTGTTCTAATTCTTTTCGATACCTCTGGGTTTTCCAAAAATCATTTAAAATAATGATAGAAAACACAATAATGATAATAAAACTGATTCCTGCTGCAAAAAGAATAATGTCTTTGCTGTGGTTTAAAGTAGCCTCCCGTTGTTTGTTCATCCTGTTGGAATAGCGAATAATATCGCGTTCCAAATTACTTAACAGCTCTTGTAGTTTTCTAGAAACAGATAAATCGTTTTCAATAAGTTGCCGCTCTTTATTTTGTAAATTTTTACGCTGAAGGCTCGTTTCTATTTGTGCTGCTTTTAACATTTTTCTAGAAATAGAAAGCAACGAATCGATTTGTTTTTGTCCGATACTGCTAATAGAATCTTGAGGATTGTACTTATTGAGAATTCTAACATATTCCTCAAATTTTATTCGGGTTTTAGCATCTAATGTTTTAGGATTTTTAACAAGATCACCTATAGTAACTTTACCTAACAGCGAATCTATTGAACTTAGTTTATTTATGGCGTTATTTATAGATTCATCAGAATTATCACGACTCTTTAAATTTTTTAAATCGGTAATGTTTTTTAGTTTCTTATCAATAATCAACTTAATACTATCTAAGATAAATACTTGGTTTTTACTAGAAACTAAAACATTTAAAGAATCTATTTTTAATACTAGTTTTTCATTTTCAAGAAGATATTCATTAAATTTTGAAGTAGAATTTAATTGAATGGCGGCTCGGGCCAAACTTTCATTCTTATAAATATCGGCAATTAAACTGCCCGTTTTTAAAATTTCACTACGATCGGAAATCTCCTGTTTTTGTAATTGTGTAAAAGTTTTTATTTCGGAAAGTACTAAAAACCCCGATATAGTGGCCAATATACCAAGAATAATATAGCCTATTAAAACTTTAAAAGTGATTCTATGATTGGATGGTGCCATAGTTTGCAACTACAATAGTTTTTAAAATAAAAAATGGATTACTGTCTTATAAAAACACTAAAAAACAGCGTTTTTACAAACGATATATACTCTTATATATAACTATCTATTGCGTATTATAGAACACGAGTAGCACAACTAAAAACAATATTTTTAATCCATATAAGAAACACGTCCACCAAATACCCTACTTTCATTTACAGTTTTAGGTTTTCCGTAAATAAATACGTTACCACCAGCTCTTATTTTAATATCTACTTGATCTGTGGCTTTTATATAAGCATCTCCAGCAGCTTTAATATCTATTTCTGTAGATTCTGTAGTAACGGCTTCTCCTTTATAGGTCCCTCCTGTTAATAAGTTTACAGTTTGTTTTTTCGCTTGGCCAGTTGCTGTAATATAACCACCTGAAACGGCTTTAATATTAGCATAGTTAACATCTATATCTACTTTAATGCTAGCGCCTTCCTGTGCTTTTAAGTCTATTTCAAACTGTTTAATGGTATCTTTTGAGTTTACTTCGGATCCTTCATTAACATCAATAGTTTCTAAATGAGTATAATACAGTTTTACTTGGGTTTGCTTACCATCAAATAGTTTTGAAATGCTCATTTTTATTTTTAAAATGCCATTTCTATTGGTTACCAATACATAGTCTTTGTCTTGGCCAGTAATAACCACTTTGTTTTCAGATGATTTTATTAATTCTACTTGAATTAAATCGTAAACCTTTACCTCTTTAAAAGCCTCTACGCTTTTTTCAATACCATTTTGGGCACTTACAAAAAAGGGGATAGACAAGGTTATGATAAGAGAACATAAAAATTTCATGATATCGTATTTTATATTTAAACGCAAATTATCAATAATTATTCCGCTTTTATTTACTTTAATAAAACATTATACTTTATAACTTTTATTTATTTAAATATTAGACTTCAGTTTTTGCTTTTCCAATTAAATTAAAGTCAAGATGTTTTTTTACTAAATCCGTATTTTTAACTTTTACAATAACTTCATCACCAAGTTGATACATGGTTTTTGTATTTCTACCCACCATAGCATATTGATCTTGATCAAAAGTATAATGATCATCTTTCATATCACGTACGCTTACCATCCCTTCACATTTATTAGCTATAATTTCTATATAAATGCCCCAATCGGTTACACCAGAAATAACACCTACAAAGGATTCATTTTTATGCGCTTCCATAAATTTAATTTGCATGTATTTAATAGAGTCGCGTTCTGCCTTAGTAGATAAATTTTCCATATTACTAGAATGGTTACATTTATCCTCATAAATAGCTTCATTGGCAGATTTTCCACCATCTAAATAGTGTTGTAATAAACGATGTACCATAACATCTGGATATCTTCGAATGGGCGATGTAAAATGCGTATAATAATCGAAAGCTAAACCGTAATGTCCAATATTATCTGTAGTATATTCAGCCTTACTCATACTTCTAATGGTTAAGGTATCTACCAGATTTTGTTCTTTTTTACCATGAACCGATTTAAGTAAATTGTTAAGCGATGCCGAGGTTGCTTTTTTATCCTTAAAATTAAGTTTATAGCCAAATTTTGAAACTATATTTTGCAAATTAGCGAGTTTAGTAACATCTGGCTCGTCGTGTACACGATAGATAAATGTTTTTTTAGGAGCTTGTTTTCCTATAAATTCTGCTACCTTTTTATTTGCCAATAACATAAACTCTTCAATAAGCTTATTGGCATCTTTACTGGTTTTAAAGAACACACCTATTGGATTGGCTTGGGCATCCAATTCAAATTTAACTTCTACTTTATCAAAAGAAATAGCACCAGAACTCATACGTTTAAGACGCATAATTTTAGCGAGCTCATCCATTTTTAAAATGGCTTGTGCAACTTCAGGAGAGGTATTATACGCCTTTCCAGAAATAGAAATATCTTCAGGAATAGCCGTATTTATTTTTTCTGCCTGATCAAGTACTTCACTACCCGATAGCTTATCATTGTTTTCTATAATTTCCTGTGCTTCCTCATAAGAGAAACGCGCATCGCTATAGGTTACCGTTCTACCAAACCATTGGTCTTTTATTTCGGCTTTTTCATTTATTTGAAAAACTGCCGAAAAGGTAAACTTTTCTTCGTTAGGACGTAAAGAACAAGCATTATTAGAAAGGATCTCTGGTAACATAGGCACTACCCTATCTACAAGATAAACAGAAGTAGCACGCTCGTAAGCTTCATCATCTAAAACGGTACCTTCTTGTACATAGTGAGACACGTCTGCAATGTGGATTCCTATTTCATATAAGCCATTTTTCAATACTTTAAAAGATAAAGCATCATCAAAATCTTTAGCATCTTTAGGGTCTATGGTAAAGGTTAAATCTTGTCGCATATCACGACGCTTTGCTATTTCTTCGGCATTTATAGAGGTATCTAAGGTATTGGCAAAGTCTTCTACTTCCTTAGGAAAATCATGAGGTAAGCCATATTCGGCTAAAATAGAATGTATTTCTGTATTATGATCACCTGGTTTTCCAAGTACTTGAATCACTTTACCATGCGGAGAATCGGCTTTTTCGGGCCAATCTTCTAATTTCACCAATACTTTATCCCCATTTTCGGCATTATTAGTTTTAGAAATGGGTACAAAAATATCTGTGTACATTTTATTACTATCTGCTACAACAAAAGCATAGTTATCATGTAATTGGATAACTCCAACATAGTCGCTTTTTTCTCTCTTTATAATAGTGGTTATTTCACCTTCTATTTTACCTTGTTTTCTTCGTTTATAAACATAAAATTCTACTTCATCACCATTTAAGGCTTTATTGATATTGTTGGATGCAATAAAAACATCGTCATCAAAATCGTCACTAATAATATAACCATTGCCCTTAGCGGCTAAATCTAATATTCCAGTGTGGTATTCTGTGTTAACTATAGCTTTAAACTTACCACGTTCTACTTCTTCTATTTCTTTTTTACCTAAAAGATCATGCAGTTTTTTTATAATTTGATTTCTGCTACTGGCATCATTGACACCTATTTTTGAAGCAATTTGTTTATAATTAAAAGCTTGATTTCTTTCTTTTTTTAAAATACTTAATATGGTATTTGTAAGATTGGAAATGCCTTTACTTTTGGATTTCCCTTGTTTCTTTCTTGTCATGTAATTTTTGTAATCATATTGAATTTCTAAAGTTAATAGAAATTCTGTTATTAAATAGCAAGGTTTTAGGAGAAGATTTGCTATATATTTTATACAAAACTACAATTTTAATATTAAAACAATGTTTCTTAAAGATTATTAAATAAAAAACTTACATATAAATACCATATTTTTATTTTTTAAAACATACTTAATAAATTGATAACCTTATTTTTATACCCATTTTATGGATTGGGTTTTACCTTTGTAGTATACACTAATTTAGAACCAAATGCTATATTTAAAATTTTCTTTTTCTATGATCCAAAATAAGTAACATCACTATTCTCTTATGCTAAATAAAAAGAATATCTTAAGTTATATTTTGAGGCTTTATTTATACCAACCTCATGTTTTACTTGATTTTAAAAGTGGTAGACATAGTACTAAAAGCAAAAGGAATGTTGTTCCCCTATCTTTATTTTAGTTTAAAAGAAATCAAAAAAAGTTTAAAAGCATTCAAAAAAAAATCTAAAATTAGAGTTATCCACATTATATATTATATAATTAGTTTTCTTTTAAAATTTAAAAAAATAAATGGTGGTTATTATAGCTTGTTAATAGCGGTATAACTTTTTGGTATTTTATTTTGTTTGTAATGAATTGGTAGTCTATTAAGAAGTAATTAACAATGAAAATGAATTTAAAGACTTTATAATTAATGATTTTGATATTTATTTAAACAGTTGTTAACAACCAAAGTTAACAGCTTTTTAGTTATAACTTTTTAAATTTTGATGTTTATAGTTACCGCTTTTGGATATGATAATTTTGATAAAGAAAGTGATTTAAAAATTAGGTTTTTAAAGCTTAGTTTTTGATTGGAAAATTTATTGGATTATCATAATTAAACTTTTAGAAAGTAATAAACACTTATTAACAAGTCATGCACAGAATAGTACACATGTTAATAAACCCTAAATGATTTCCATTGTTAATAACACCTTGTACCTATATATTAATGGGTTACATTTTTAAATCAATGCTTTAGGCGGTTTCGTATTAAAAAACTAGACTAATATATAAATAGCAATCTAAATTCTTAATTTACTACCTTTGTATAAGGACACTTTAATATATACGATAATGACCATCTCCATAGGAAACGACCACGCAGGAACGGATTATAAATTAGCCATTGTAAAATATTTAGAATCGAAAGGTTATACCATAAATAACCATGGTACAGATTCTGAAAACAGTGTAGATTATGCCGATTATGTACATCCAGTTGCAGAAGATGTTGAAAACAATATTTCAGAATTTGGTATTTTAATTTGTGGCAGTGCTAATGGTGTTGCTATGACGGCAAATAAACATCAAAAGATAAGGGCCGGCTTATGTTGGAACAAAGAAATTGTACAGCTTATTAGGAGCCATAATAACGCGAATATATTATGTATTCCGGCACGATTTACAGCCATTCATCAAGCAGTTGAGATGGTTGATGTATTTTTAAACACAGCATTTGAAGGCGGTAGGCACCAAAATCGCATAGATAAGATTCCATTATCTTGTTAAATGCACCATCACAGCCATACACATTCGCATCATCATAACGACTTAAAGGGACGGAACCTCCTTATTTCTATTTTTTTAAATGTTATCATTACTATATCACAAATTATTGGTGGTATAGTATCGGGAAGTTTAGCTTTATTAAGTGATGCATTGCACAATTTTAGCGATGTACTCTCTTTGGTGGTGAGTTATGTGGCCAATAAGTTATCAAAACAACAAGCATCCATTCACCGTACCTTTGGTTATAAACGCGCCGAAATTTTAGCAGCTTTTATAAATGCGTCTACATTAATGATTGTAGCGGTTTTATTGATCATTGAGGCTTTTAAACGATTTCAAAATCCACAGATAATAGAATCTAATCTTGTTATTTGGCTATCTGTTTTAGGTATTGTGGCCAATGGATTAAGTGTGTTGCTGTTAAAGAAAGATTCTAAAGCCAACATGAATATGAAAAGTGCTTACCTGCACTTGTTAACAGATATGATGGCGAGCGTTGCCGTATTGATAGGAGGCTTGCTAATGAAGTATTATCAAATGTATTGGATAGATAGTGTCCTTACTTTTGCTATAGCGCTATATTTAATTTATATGGGTTTCGATCTACTTAAAGATTCTACTAAAGTATTGATGTTATTTACCCCAAATACCATTCCTATAAAGAAAATAGTAGCAGAAATAAACGCGTTCCAGTCTATTAAAAATGTACATCATGTTCATGTTTGGCAACTTAACGAAGAAGAAATCCATTTAGAAGCCCATATCGATTTTCATGAAGATATTACTTTATCTCAATTTGATGTTATTTTGCATAAAATAGAAGCTTTTTTATATGATGAATACGATATTAATCATGTAAATATTCAACCAGAATTTGGGAAAGATGATGCCAAGGATATAATTGTTCAAGATTAGTTTTTAAGCGAACAACCCTAATATTAGTATAAGCATGTTTTTATTTATATGAATTAATACCTATGAGGATATGATTTAGCTTTGATTGAAAAGTATTAAAAAGAAATTTATGATAAAAATAGAAGTTAAGTCTTTTAATGAATTAACCACAAAAGAATTATACGATGTATTACAACTGCGCAGCGAGGTGTTTGTGGTAGAACAAGATTGTGTATATCAAGATTTAGATGGTAATGACGAAAAAGCATTCCATATTTTAGGTATAAAAAATAATCGTATTATAGCTTATACCCGAATTTTTAAACCAGGCGATTATTTTACAGACGCCAGCATCGGTAGGGTAGCAGTGGCTAAAAATGAACGCCGGTATTCATACGGAATGGATATTATGAAGGCTTCAATAAAGGCTATCCATACCCATTTTAAGGAAACCACTATCAAGGTTTCCGCACAAACTTATTTAAGAGAATTTTATAAAAAATTTGGATTTAAAGCCATCGGTGATACCTATCTTGAAGATAATATACCGCATATCGCTATGATAAAAAAGTAATTTATCGCTTTAAAGTAAAATAACCTTTTAGGATTTTTCCAGAAACAAGGGTAATGAGATACCAGTAGTCATCAGTATTTAAAAGCTGTCCATTAAAAGTACCATTCCAACCAGAGGAATTTGGATACAATGTTTTTAAAAGTTTTCCATAGCGGTTGTAGATGGCAATATTTTTAATAGCACCTGCTTGGTCTATAACGTTCCAACTGTCGTGGTTTCCATCATTATTAGGTGTAAAATACTTAGGGATAAAAAAATCATTAGGGTTCACCAATATATTAAAAGTAGTTTCATTGCTATTACAAGAAGAATTTGCATAAATATAAAGCGTTTGTGAGGTCGTTATGATATCACCAGCACTCCATGCTTTCCCTTGTCCTTGAGGTTCTGTAAAATACGAGCCATGGACCAAAACAGGTAAGGTATAAGAGGTTTTCACTACAGCGTTATTCAATTTATCTACGTTTACAAAGTTTTGGCATTCTTCTGCATGTGTTACAAAATTAAAAAAAGAAGCAGGTAACCATTCATTGCGATGCGCTGAAATAGGATCGGCCACCACACATTCCAAATCGGGATTTGATGAAAAATCTATAGCATTTAACATATTATTATTTCCGTTTTTTACATTTAAAAAACATAGTGAATTGTAACTACAGTTTAAATCCTTTAATAAAAGATGTTTAGATACATCTAATTTTAAAAGCTGATTAAAAGCACAATTTAAGTGTATTAATCCATTGGTATCCAAAGTATTTAAACTGGTAATTTTGTTGTTTTTACAGTTTAAAAAAGACAGTTTAGCTAAGCGCTCAATGGCAAGTGTTTTTAAGAGGTTATTGGCACATTCCAAGCGATTTAAGTCTGTGTTATTCCATAAATCTAAGTTTGTTATTTGGTTATCGCTACACACCAATATGTTTAAGGTTTTATTTTCTGATGTGTTTAAGGTTTTTAATAGATTATTATCACAAACCAAAGCAATCAAATGTTTGTTTTTTGAAACGTCTATAGATGTCAATTGATTATAAGCACACCACAGGATGTTAAGGTTTTCATTTTTAGAAACTTCTAGAGTGGTTAATTTATTTGTATTACAGAACAACTGTTTTAGAAACAGGTTATTAGAGGTGTTTAAGCTGGTTAAATTATTGTTTTCACAGTTTAAAACGGTAAGTGAAGTAAAATTTTCAATTCCTGTTAAATCGGATATATTTTGGTTCGTAACATCTAAATTTTTAATACCGCTAATATTTGCAGTGGGTACAGAGCCATTAAGAGGGCCGGAATCATAACCTAAATCAATTAAAGCTTGTTCAAAATTAAGGTCTGGAATAGCAGTATTTTGAGAAAAACCAGAAAAAAGGCCTAGATTCAAAAACAGAAAAACCAGAACGGTTTTATAATTTATATATGGAAAAATAGTGCAAGCCATACGTTATAGATTCTCATCTTTTATGTAGGTAATAATCAGTTCCACGCGTCTGTCAAACTTGGGGTCGCCACCTAAAGGGAATTTTCGGCGCATGCCCAAATAGCGCATCCGTTTTTTGTCAATTCCTTTTTTCTCAAAATAATCGTAAATATATTTGGCGCGTGCTAGGGAGAGGTTGTGTTTTTTTGTTTTTTTATCAACGGCATCGCGAGTATAAGGCGTACAGCACACATGCCCTTGGATGCTAAAATAAATACCATTACGCTTAACGAGAATATCGGCAATAGCTTCTAAAGTTTTTTTGGATTCTGCTTTAGGATAACTATAACCATTGGTAAAGTAAATGTTTTCTAGCGTTAATGTATCGCCCACTTTTAAATCGCCTTTTAAAAGATGGACTGCCGATTTTATATGGTTTTTAACAACGTGAACATTTTCTGCTCTTATGGGAGTTGGAGGCTTTGGTTTAACAATAATGGATACTTTTCTGTTTTGGCCTCGCGTTTTTAACAGATTTATATCTTCTATTTTTTTTAATAAAATCTGTCCTTTTCCATCAACATTAGATATTAAAGCTTCATTTATATCATGATTTGAAAAAATAGATTTTATAGCATCTGCACGTTGTTGGGAAAGGATTAAGTTATAATTGGCCGCACCAGTATCATCACAAAACCCAAAAATAGAAATAGAAGCAATCTCAAGCGTTTTTAAAGTGGAAATGAACGTTAGTAAACGATTTTCTTCATAAGAGGCTACTTGATGCTTATCTGTATCAAAATAAACGTCGTGGGTTAATTCCTTTAGTGAAAAAATAAGATTACAACAACAACATATTGTAAATACGATTAATTTGTTCATTATCAGTAGGCTTAAAATAAGCTTAAAGATACTTTTTAATTAATACGCATACTAAAATTAGAGTTATTTACCTTAAATAATCGCTGTATGTAGATAGGTTTGATAAAATTTCTGTAGCAACTTTAATATCTGGATTATGGGTTTTATAATAGTGGTACAAGCCTTCTCTATAAACATAGCGTTTTACTATTTCTTCTGTTAAAAGCGATAATAAATATTCTTTGTTTTCATCTATAATATGCGTTTTCGATTTGCTTAAATTAGAAATAAGAACTTTGTAATCTGGGTTTATTGTTTCATCTAAGCCTTCTTTTTTAGCTGTTTCCAATACGTGTTTAAGTGCTTTTTCAGTATCGGTTTCAAATGAAAAGCCATTTGTTTTTAAATAGTTTTTAAAATCTGAAAAATCGGTATCGGTGAGTTTAAAACTATCGATATTATCAATTTTATGCGTATAATAATAGTGTGTAGCAAAATCGAAAATTAAGAAATCGTTGATAATGGCATTTGTAATAGCCGATTTTTTCGAAAGTCTTAAATTTTTATCAGGAAACACGCCGCCGCCATCAAACACTTTACGTCCATTTTTGGTTTTAAATGCGTTATAATTTTCTTGTTTAATACGCAGGGCTTCTCCTTTTTCATCTTTATGCAGATAATCCAAAGCCTGTATACATCTTCCCGAAGGCGTATAATATCTAGAAATGGTTATTTTTATTTGAGTGCCATAGGTTAGTTCTTTAGGGCGTTGTACCAAACCTTTTCCAAAACTTCTTGAGCCTACTATAACTGCCCGATCTAAATCTTGAAGTGCGCCAGATACGATTTCGCTTGCAGAAGCACTTCCGCCGTCAATTAAAACAACTAATGGAATTTCGGTATCAATAGGTTCGTTTTGGGTGTAATACGTTTTATTATATTTTTTAACTTTAGATTTTGTAGTGACCACCAATTGCCCTTTCGGAACAAATAAATTAACAATATGTATCGCTTCATTAAGTAATCCACCAGGATTGCCCCTTAAATCAAGAATCATACGTTTGGCGCCTTGGGCTTTTAAATCCCTTAAGGCGTAATTGGTTTCGGAAGCAGCTTTATCATTAAATTTACTTAATACGATATAGCCTGTATTATCATTAACCATGGCAAAGTATGGTACGGCATTTATTTCTACTTCGGCCCGATTAATGGTCGCATTTTGTAATGCACCTTGTCTTTTAAACGTGACATCTACAGCACTTCCTGGAGTGCCTTTTAATAAGTTACCAGCATCGTCCTTATAATTTTCTATAGAGGTGTTGCCTACTTTAATAATTTCGTCGCCAGCCTTAAGTCCTGCTTTATCGGCAGGATAGCCCTTGTAGGGCTCAATGATAATCAATTTATCTTTTAAGGTTCTTACACGTGCGCCAATGCCTGTATAATCGCCCGTATTATTAATTCTTGCTGTTTCAACATCTTGCTCGTTCATAAAATTAGTATAAGGATCTAATTCTTTAAGCATGCTTTTTATAGCGGTGTCCATTAAATCGGCAGGATTGGTCTCGTCTACATAGTTCATATTGATTTCTTTAAACAGTGTAGTAAAGATTTCTAATTGCTTGGCAATTTCAAAAAAATCGTTTCTAAAGGCAGTGGTCGTGAAAAATATAGCACAAGCCAATAGGGGGATGATGATTCGTTTCTTTAATAGATGCTTCATTTTTAATGTGTTTCTGTTTCCGAAACTTTATTTGAAAACTTATTAAACAAGTTTTTCATTTTTGTTTCAACATGTTCGAATGTGGGTAACTCTTTACCAATATATAAAACCATAAACGCATATTGGTTTGTTAAATTATCGAAATATACCGCTTTATTTAAGCGGTAGGCTTCTCGCATTAAACGTTTTATTCTGTTTCTAGCTACCGCGGTTTTAAATTGGCGCTTACTTACCGAAACCCCTGTTTTAGCAATTATATCATCTTCAAAAGCAGTTTTTATAAAAACCAAGCGCAGAGGATATGCGATAACCGATTGCCCTTCGGCAAACAGTTGGTCTATGAGTTTTTTGCTTTTTAATTTTTCTTTTGGGCTGAATGTAAATTTCAAGTGGTTTGGTTTAAAAAACCAAAGGTAGTAAAATATAAAAACCACTTTGGGTTTATGTGGCGTTTTGCATGTTTTGTTTGGATTTTATTTAGACTTTAAAACGTTTTAAATTTTAAAAGATGACATGTCAATATGCATTATCCCATCTTTCAAGTTTACGAGCTCATTTTTAAAGCCATTATTTTGTAGTAGTTCAATGGCCATTTTACTTCGTATTCCCGATTGGCAATATACCAAAAGTGCTTTATCTTGTGGTATTTCGTGGTGTCTTTCCGATAGTTCTTGTAATGGAATATGAATGCTTTCGATATGATAAGCATGGCGTTCTTCAAGAGTTCTTACATCTAGGACATTAAAATGTGACGCTTGGTTTTTATAGGCTTCAAAATGAATGCTTTTTTGAGGGCTTTGTATACCGCAAAACCCGTTGTAATCTTCATGTAAGGCCTTTATTGTAATGGTTTTATTCTTTTTACAAGTAAAGAGCATATGGGTCATGGACAATGCATTAAAGGTTAATAACTTTCCTGTGAGAACATCACCTATGCCTAAAATAATTTTTAAAACTTCATTGGCTTGAAAGTTTCCTATTATACCAGGTAATATACCTAAAACCCCTATTTCCGAACAATTGGGAACGTCTTGGGATTTTGGAGGTGTGGGGAATAAACACCTATAGGTGGGACCCTTTTTAAAGTTGAATACAGAAACTTGGCCTTCAAATTTAAAGATAGACCCAAAAACCACTGGCTTGTTTAATAATACAGCAGCATCGTTAATTAAATAACGGGTTGGAAAATTATCTGTGCCATCTACAATTATATCATAAGGCTTAAACAGTTTTAAGGCATTTGCTTTAGTTAGTCTTATGTTGTATGCACGACATTCCACAAATGGGTTTAGAAGTTGAAGGCGCTTAACAGCGGTTTCCGATTTGCTTTTTCCAATATCGGGATAAGTGTAAAGGATTTGGCGCTGTAGGTTGGATTGCTCAATAACATCATTATCAATAACACCTATTTCACCAACTCCTGCAGCGGTTAAATATTGTAAGATAGGGCACCCGAGTCCGCCAGCGCCAATCACAAGCACTTTGGCTTCTTTTAGCTTTAACTGACCTTCTAAACCAACAGCATCCAGTAATAGGTGCCTACTATAATGTTGTTTTTCTGCACGTGATAAATTCATTTTATAACATTTAAGAATAACTTTTGTCCCAATCTTTCCACACCACTTCATAGCCTTGGGATTGAATCATGTGTTGTATGGCTTCTGTGCTTCTGTCATCTGAAATTTCAAATTGTTCCAAAGATTGTGGATCTACAGTATAGCCTCCAGGATTGGTTTTAGACTCTGCACTTATGGAGGTAATACCTAAATTAATGATATGATTTCTAAAGGTTTCACTTTCGCGGGTAGACATAGACAGTTCCACATCTTCATCCAATAAACGGTATGCGCAAATTAACTGTACCAGATCGGCATCTGTCATTTCTACTTTTGGTTGTACATCGCCTTGATGCGGCCGTAGTCTTGGAAAAGAAATGGAATATTTTGTTTTCCAATAGGTTTTCTGTAAATATTTTAAATGCAATGCTGTATAAAAACTATCGACCCTCCAGTCTTCCAGACCAAATAAGGCACCCAATCCAATTTTATGGATGCCTGCTTTTCCTATGCGATCTGGTGTATCCAAACGGTATTCAAAATTTGATTTTTTTCCTTTGGGATGATGTGTTTTATAAGCGGCTTTATGATAGGTTTCCTGATACACCAATACCGCATATAACCCCGCTTCTTTTAAAATTTCATATTCGTTTTGATCAAGAGGTTGCACTTCAATACTGATATTGGAAAAATGATGGCGAATTAAACCGATGGCATGTTTTAAATAATCTACCCCTACTGTTCTATTAGCTTCACCTGTAACTAAAAGAATGTGGTCGTAGCCCAGCGCTTTAATATGTGAGACTTCTTCTAAAATTTCTTTATCGGAAAGTGTTTTTCTTTTTATTTTATTGGTCATGCTAAAACCACAGTACGTACAAATGTTTTGGCACTCGTTAGACAGGTACATGGGAATATACATTTGGATAGTATTTCCAAAACGTTTTTTTGTTAGCGCGCGGCTGCGTTGTGCCATCTGTTCAATAAAAGGTTTTGCGGCAGGCGAAATTAAAACCTTAAAATCGTTTAGTGTGATTTTAGTTTTAGCTAATACGTTTTGGACCTCTGCAGCAGACACCTCATAGATTTCTTTTTCCAGCGTGTTCCAATCGTATAAATCGAAAGTGTTTTTAAAGTTATTCATTTAAAAAAGATGTTAAAGGGCTACTGGCTTCAGCATGCTGTTTTACAGGGGCCAGTTTTGCCAAATAAGCCATTCTACCTGCTTGAACTGCCTTTTTAAAGGCTATAGCCATGTTCGTTGGGTTTTGTGATACGGCAATAGCGGTATTTACTAATACGGCATCGGCACCCAATTCCATAGCATAGGCTGCATGGGAAGGTGCGCCAATACCGGCGTCTACTATAACAGGGACATGACTTTGCTCAATAATAATTTCTAGAAAATCTTTAGTAACGAGCCCTTTGTTACTTCCTATAGGTGCGCCTAAAGGCATTACGCATTGTGCCCCTACATCTTCCAAACGCTTACATAGCACAGGGTCGGCGTGAATATAAGGCATTACTACAAAACCGAGCTTTACCAAGGCTTCTGTGGCTTTTAGTGTTTCTATAGGGTCTGGCAATAAAAATTTGGGGTCAGGATGAATTTCTATTTTAACCCAATGGGTACCCAAGGCTTCTCGGGCTAATTGGGCAGCGAAAATGGCTTCTTTAGCGGTTCGTACTCCCGATGTATTGGGAAGCAAATTAATGTGCTGGTCTTGAAGATGTACCAGAATGTCGTCAGCCTCATTATCCAGTTCTACTCTTTTTAAAGCCACGGTAACAAGTTCACTTTTTGAAGCCATAAGGGCCTCTCGCATGAGTTTCGAACTGCTAAATTTACCGGTTCCGGTAAATAATCGTGAGGTAAAGGTTTTGTCGGCAAGGGTAAAGGTGTCCATCATTTTTAATCGTTTTGATTGGGTTTCCAAAGTTGTTCTTGTAATTCAGAACCTTCCAAGAGTTGTTTAAAATCAGTAATTTTATTAAAATCTTTCGTGAGTTCTCCAGATACAGCAACCCCGTAAACACCTGTTTTTAAAAGTTCGGGGATATCTCGTAATGTAATACCGCCAATAGCTATTATGGGTGTTTCTGTTTGTAAGATATCCAAGATGGACCGATAGCCTTCCAGTCCTAAAACCGGGCTTAAATGCTCTTTTGTAGTGGTAAACCGAAAAGGGCCTAAACCAATATACGATACCGCTTTAGAAATTAAAGTTTGGCATGCTTCTAAAGTATTTGCAGTACCGCCAATGCTTTGCCAAGAATATAAGTGCTTTCTAGCTTCTGTTGGGCACATATCCTCAAGACCTAAATGTACACCATCTGCTTTTACGGCTTTGGCTATTTTATAATGATCGTTAATAATTAAACGGGTTTGATAATGTTGTGTAATCGCTCTGGCTTTCTCTGCTGTTTTTAGTAGTGTAGCCTCGTCTAAGTTTTTAAGGCGTAATTGTACAAGTTCTGCCCCCGATGCACAGGCATTTGTAATATGCTCTAAGTGTGCTTCGGGCGTATGGCCCTGTGAAATATAATGCAGTTTAGCTATCATAATATTATAATTTATAATGTGTTCCCAATAACGAGGTATTGGAATTTAAAAAATGTTCTGTATAGTATTTTGCGTGTTTGCAGGCATCTTCTAGTGGTATGCCTAAAGCGAGTTGGCTCGCTAATGCAGAAGCCAATACGCAGCCGCTGCCATGTTTTTCTGAAACCTTGCTAACATTAGGTGGGATGTTTATCATCACGATACCGCTATGGTATAAGGCATCCCAGCCTTTTTTATGTGGCCTATGTCCGCCTTTTAGGTAGATATTTGTGGTTTTGGATATATGATTTAAGGTATCTTGGATATTTTTTTCCGGATATAAATACTGAATTTCATCATAATTTGGCGTAATGATATAACAGTGTTTTAAAATAAAATCGAATGGACTTTGATTTTTAGTCGTATGAAAATCAAAACCTGCACTGGCTTTAAAAATGGGGTCTAAAACAATTTTTATATTAGAATTTAAACGGTGTAGTTTTTCTAAGATGCGCCCTAATGTTTTCCAAGACGGTATAAGTCCAATTTTAACGATATGGATTTCAAAACGATCAAACAAAGCATCTATTTGCGACAAAATAACCGCTGTATCCATCCAGACACAATGTTTAAAATCTACATCGTTTTGAACCGTAATAGCAGTACAAACCGACAACCCGTAAAGGCCATGTGCTTCAAAGGTTTTAATATCTGAAGTTAAGCCCGCACCAGCGCTTGGATCGTGTCCTGCTAGGGTTAATATATAGGTTTTAGTGTTCAAAGTGATGGTTTATTTTTTTAAAAATTTCAACAGGATTATCCGCATTCCAAATACTGCCTAAAACGCCTACACCCTTAAAACCCAATGCTTTAAATTCTGCTAGGTTATTTAAAGTGGCACCGCCCATTCCAATGATGGTTTTATCAATAGGATTCACATTAAAGCCACGACCTTTATAACCTACTTTTGAAATAGAAGAAAACACAGGACTTAGCAAGTGATAATCGAATTCGAAGTAGCACTGCTCTATAGTTTCGGGTTCATGAAACGATGCACTTATCGTTTTACCAAACATATTAAGGTCTTTAAAATACCGCCCCGGATTATCTATGCATTCGATTCTTTTTTGTTCTTGAAAATGAATGCCTTTTAAATTGAAGTCATTTATCAATTCATGACAAGAATGAATGACTACTCTATTGTGATATTTTGGATCGATTTGATTTAAATATGCACGATGTTGTGCGTTATTTTTATGTGGTTTTCTTAAATGATAGTAGTGTAACCCTTCTTGAAATAGTTGATTTAGAACGTCTATTTCGTTGGGAACATCATTTTCTGGTGCTATTACGATTATCATTTTTTTTGAGTTAGGGATTGCAGTGAAAATCCTTTTGCTTTTTTGCAAAAGATTGTAACGGAAAGCCCGCCCCCGCTTTTTTATAAAAGCGGGGGAACTTCCTGATGCTTGTTTTACAAATATACTTCAGAACCTTTATCTTTAAACTCTTTTGATTTTTCTTCCATCCCTTTTTTAAAGACCTCGTTGCCTTTAATTTCGTTTTTAGCAGCAAAATCCCGAACTTCTTGAGATATTTTCATAGAGCAGAATTTAGGCCCGCACATAGAGCAGAAATGGGCAATTTTTGCACCATCGGCTGGCAAGGTTTCATCATGATATTCTAAAGCGCGTTCTGGGTCTAAACCGAGGTTAAACTGATCTTCCCAACGGAATTCAAAACGTGCGGTACTTAATGCATTATCCCTGTGTTGTGCACCGGGATGACCTTTAGCCAAATCGGCAGCGTGCGCCGCTAATTTATAGGTAACAACACCTACACGAACATCTTCCTTATTAGGTAAGCCTAAGTGTTCTTTTGGCGTAACGTAGCATAACATGGCACAACCAAACCAACCAATCATGGCGGCACCAATACCAGAGGTAATATGATCGTAACCTGGGGCAATATCTGTTGTTAATGGCCCTAGTGTATAAAAAGGGGCTTCATCGCAAACTTCAATTTGCTTTTCCATATTCTCTTTGATCATGTGCATGGGCACGTGGCCAGGTCCTTCAATAAAACATTGTACTTCGTGTTTTCTTGCAATTTGCGTTAACTCACCTAATGTTTCCAACTCGGCGAATTGTGCTTCGTCATTGGCATCGGCAATAGAGCCCGGACGTAAGCCGTCTCCTAGAGAAAAGGCAACATCGTATTGCTTTAAAATTTCGCATATATCTTCAAAGTGCGTGTATAAGAAGCTTTCTTTATGATGTGCTAAACACCATTTGGCCATAATGGAACCCCCACGAGAAACAATACCCGTAACCCGATTGGCGGTCATGGGCACATAACGTAACAAGACCCCCGCGTGAATGGTAAAGTAATCGACGCCTTGTTCGGCTTGTTCAATTAAGGTATCACGGAAAATCTCCCAAGTTAAATCTTCAGCCACGCCATTCACTTTTTCTAAAGCCTGATAAATAGGTACTGTGCCAACCGGTACGGGGGAGTTGCGTATAATCCATTCGCGTGTTTCGTGAATGTTTTGGCCTGTAGATAGATCCATAATATTATCGGCGCCCCAACGGCAGGCCCAAACGGCTTTTTCAACTTCTTCTTCAATAGAAGAGGTGGTTGCCGAGTTTCCGATGTTGGCATTGACTTTTACCAAGAAATTCCGACCTAAGATCATAGGTTCTGCTTCGGGATGATTAATATTGGACGGAATTACAGCCCGCCCTCTTGCTACTTCTTGGCGAACGAATTCTGGAGTGATTTTGTCGGGAATAGAAGCTCCAAAGTGTTCGCCTTTGTGCTGCTTTCTAATCTCTGTCATCGCCTCCATACGTTGGTTTTCACGAATGGCGATATATTCCATTTCTGGCGTAATGATTCCCTTTTTGGCGTAATGTAATTGAGTAACATTGCGCCCTTTTTTAGCTCGTAGCGGTTTTCTTAATAAGGAAAAACGCATGTGGTCCAGGCTTTTATCCGCTAAACGCTCATTGCAATATGTAGAAGAAAACCCGTCTAGCTCTTCTACATCATGCCGGTCTAAAATCCATTGTTCTCTTAGTCTTTCTATCCCTTTGTGGATGTTAATGTCTTTGTTTGGGTCTGTATAAGGCCCAGAAGTATCATAAATCGTTATGGGTTCATTTGGCGTTAGTTTTCCCGTTAAAGAATCTTTGGTGTCGCTTAAAGAGATTTCTCGCATGGCCACAGCAATGTTTTTATGAATGTTTCCTTTTACGTATATTTTTTTTGAATTAGGAAAAGGATGTCTTGTTATTTTTCCTTCTTTTGGGGCAGTATCCTTATTTTTCATTCTTTTAAAGTTTTAATTAGATAGCATATAATATAAGCGGTGCTACAGTATTATTAGTTTTAGTGTTAATTTTTTAATTGAAAAGGGTTTAGCCGCCTTGGGTGGCTTTAATAATAAGAATAGAATCGTTAGGTTTTACTCGGTGCTGTTCCCAGGAACTTTTAGAGATAATTTCATTGTTTACAGCAATGGCGATGCCATCACTAGACGTATTCAATTTTTGAAGTAATTGATGGAGGTTTGCACACGCTTCCATTTCAATCGGAGTGTCATTTACCAGAACATTAAGCATCATAATAGCATTAAAAGTTAATAATTGTCTATGAAACTTAAGGGAAATGTTCTTTGAACTGTATGATGTTTATAACATCATACATAGAAAAGGAAGACTGCTTTTACAGCTGTTCTTTAACTTTTTCCTACGTAAGTATTAACTTAGTCAGGTTCAAAGGGTATTTCTCAGTTCTATATTTTAGAACACCCCTAAAGTTTACCTTACAAACCTATTAAAAATATATTGGATAATAGACGTTTAACCGAAATTATATTTTAAAAAACAAAAGCTCCCATTTTCTTAAGAAATGAGAGCTTTTGTCTTTTAGGAAAAAAAAGTATTATTTTTTGTTATTGGATCGATCACTATCCGCCATAAAACCCGAGGGGTCAATTTCCACAGACTTTACAACTTTTGATGCTTCAAAACTATAAGTAGGGTATGCCCAAGCCCAATCTTTAATAATGGTAGCAGATGTGGGCTTTGTACCGCGCATCATCCGTAAAGGAATATAAAAGTTTTCTATAGTATTATCCATATACGTTACTTTTAAATCTAAGGGCATAGGCATGGCACCGATACGCTCTAAGGCTATGGTTTTGCCATTAACGCTGCTTATACCATAATCGATGGTGTTAGTGGTTTGGGCAAAATCTGTTAAATACCACCCCAATTGTAAGCCCGAAGTTTTTTCGGCAACACGTATAAAATCATTCGGTGTAGGGTGTTTATAGGCCCATGCATTAAAATAATTTTTAAGCGTTTGTTTCAGGTTGTCCTCGCCCATAACATAAGCAAGTTGTGCTAAAAACACGAGGCCTTTGTTGTAGGTAGAAATACCATAAGAACCGTTAAAGTGATATCTATCGGCATGGGTGGTTAAAGGCTGTTCTATAGCAGAGTTCGCCAATTGAATATAACTGGCATAGGCATCCTCTAACGGGTTATCTTTCTTGTTTCCGGTAAGGTCATTTTCCGCTAGGGTACTTATATAACTGGTAAAACCTTCATCTACCCATCCGTGCTTAGACTCATTAGTGGCTAATAAAGATTGAAACCAAGCATGCGCCAATTCATGAGCGGTAACACCAAATAAGCTACCAAATTTACGTTCTCCGGTAATAAGCGTACACATGGCATATTCCATGCCTCCATCGCCCCCTTGAATAACCGAATATTGCTTATAAGGATAAGCCCCAATGTGCTTACTGAAATACTGCATAAGTTCCACAGTTTTGGGTTGTAAACGCTTCCAATTATTCTTTATTTTCGGATTGTTTTTATATAAAAAATGCAATAAGGGGCCGTTTGGCACTTGTGCCGTATCATGTATATAATCTGGATCTGCCGCCCAAGTAAAGTCGTGTACATTTGGGGCTTTGAAATGCCAAGTAAGTTTATCGGTATTAGGCCTGTTTACGATTTTTGTTTCATATCCATATCCAATTTCATTAGGATTTTGTAAATAGCCAGTACCGCCAACAATATAATTCTTATCTATGGTTAATTTTACGTCAAAATTGCCCCACACACCATGAAATTCTCTACCAATATAAGGATCTGCGTGCCAGCCTTCAAAATCATATTCTGCCAGTTTTGGATACCATTGCGCCATAGATAGTGCAACACCTTCAGCACTATCTCTTCCCGAACGTCGTATTTGTAAGGGCACTTGGGCGTCAAAAAGCATCTCTAAAGTTACGCTTTCTCCGGGCTGTATGGGTTGTGCCAAATCTACTTCCAAAATGGTACCTACGGTTTTATGAGTAACAGAAACCCCATTCTGCATTAATGCATTTACATTTATATATCCAATTTCGTCTGGAGCCAATTTAGAAATGCGATCGGCCACTCTAGGGTCTGGGTCTGGAATGGTACGCGAGCGCACATCCATTTCACTTCCTGGCTGAAAAGCATTAAAGTATAAATGATAGAAAACACGATTTAAAACATCGGGAGAATTATTGGTATATACTAAAGTTTGCTTCCCTTTGTACTGATAGGTGTTTACATCCATATCAATAATCATTTTATAATCCACATGCTGTTGCCAATAAGTGGAATGCGGTGTAAAGTGTGCTGTGGGTGGTTGGGGAATATTAAAAGAAGTATCAACTGGCGTGGTGGCTTTAGACGTGTTGCACGACCATACAAGAGAAATGCAAAAAACATAAATACAAAAACGTTTCATAGAACTAAAATTTAAAATGGTTTTAAAACTACAAGATTTCCAACATGATCCGATACCTGTAGGAACATGTTGAAAATCTTATAGGCAATTTAGATTACTGATGCCGCTTAAGTATAGCTTTATGTTTTATTGCTAAAGTGCGACAGTTGCCTTTTATTTAGACATTTGGTCAGCCATAATCAATGCATTATAAGCATTTACTATTTTTCCAGATGTAGTGATCTCTTTAAGCGTTTTTACATTTTCAGGATCACCACCTACAACCACCTTTGATGTAATAGGAAGACCAGAATCTAAAATAATACGCTTCACTTGTGCCGCTGTTAAACTCGGATAATAAGAGCGAATTAATGCTGCTACACCAGCTACGGCAGGTGCTGCCATAGATGTTCCTCCTTTTGTGTCATATTCATTCTCTGGCGTAGTAGAATAAACTTTAGCGCCAGGAGCAAATACATCTACATTATGTTTTCCGTAGTTAGAAAAACCAGCTAATAGATTTGCTCCATATTTGGGTTCTAAAGCCCCTACTCGAATATAACTATTGGAAATCTCTTTAAAATCTATATTATCGTCTGGAAAGTTTGGAATAACATCTACATCTGCAGAATCGTTTCCTGCGGCATGTACAAATACGACGTCGTTATTATCGGCGTAAGTAATGGCATCTCTAACCCAGTCACTATGTGGTGAAAAACTTTTCCCAAAACTTCCGTTTATTACTTTGGCACCATTGTCTACGGCATATCGAATAGCTAATGCCACATCTTTATCATACTCATCCCCATTAGGAACAGCACGTATAGACATGATTTCAACATTATTGGCAACGCCGTTGGCACCTTTACCATTGTTTCGTACCGCTGCAATAATACCTGCCACATGCGTGCCATGGCTTTCACTTTTCTTAACCGGTTTTACATTTCCGTTACCATAAGATGTATTGCTCATATCATCTGGATCATCGCCAGTTTTTCTCCCACTAAAATTTTTGTTTAGATGAAAATTTAAGCGATCGTTGATGCTTTCTAGGCTACTGGTAATTTCTTTTTTTCCTTCAGATAATGAATGTAAACCATTCGAGTACATGAAGTTTGCAACTTGGACGGCTTTATCTAAGTCTTCATTATCCGTTTGGATAGCATTAACGTCTTCTTTGCTATAATCTGCTTTGCCTAAATGCTTAGTAAGCGCATCATCAGCCATTGTTATTTGCTGTAGAATCTGCTCGTAATTTACTTTGTAATTGGAGTATTTTTGATAGCTTTCATCATATTCGGCTTGTGCTCTGCTATAATCTGGATGGCTAGTATCGCCCTTAGCCAAAATACGAGTAAATTCTAATTGCTCATCATAAGTATCTCCTAGAAAGTTCCAGCCGTATACATCGTCAACATAACCATTATTATCATCGTCTATGCCATTGTTTGGTATTTCTCCTTTATTGGTCCAAATAACAGCATTAAGATCTTCATGATCGATATCAATACCAGAGTCTATTACAGCAACAATAACGGTTTTACCTTTTTTGTTTTTTATAATTTCGGCATATGCTTTATCCACACTCATCCCTGGTATGGTGTCTTGTATTAAATCTAAATGGCCCCAATTTTGCTTTTCGGCATCCGTTAAGTCAGATTCTTTTAAAGTAATATTATCAATATTTTCAACAGGAGTCGATAGAATATTGGCAGTACCACCGCAGCCATAAAAGAGCACGGCTACAAAGGCTGATAGTATTACTGTTTTAATAGTTTTCATGTGTTTTATTTATTAAGATTTAGTCATTTTTTTATTAATGGAAGAGGTCTTGAGTGCGCCATACCGTATCTAGTTTAACACCACGATCGCTATGTTTTACAGTAATGATTTCATTATGGGCGTCATGCTCTAAGAAAAGATAATAATTATGGTCTGCCGCAATATTCAAAAATAATTCTTTTTCGTCCATACTCAGCAATGGCCTAGTATCGTAACCCATAATGTAGGGCAGGGGCAGGTGGCCAGCTGTGGGCAATAAATCGGCCATAAAGGCTATGGTGTTATTTTTATATTGAATTAAGGGAATCATCTGTTTATCGGTATGTCCATCTGCAAAAAAGATATCGAAACCCAATTCTGAGTTTTTAAGAATTTTATCGTTGGGAAGTGAGGTGAATTTAAGTTGCCCATTCTCTTCAATAGGTAAAATATTTTCTTTTAAAAAAGAAGCGCTTTCACGTCTATTAGGCTGCGTGGCCCATAACCAATGGTCTTTATTGCTCCAAACCTGTGCGTTCTTAAAGGCGGGTTCATAGCCTGTTTTATCTTTGTTCCATTGAATGGCTCCACCAGAGTGATCAAAATGTAAATGCGTCATAAAAACATCGGTAATATCATCTCTGTGGAAACTATGTTTTTTTAAAGAACGATCTAAATTGTCATGGCCCCATTGATAATAATAACCAAAAAACTTATCGGATTGTTTGTTGCCCATTCCGGTATCGATCAATATCAGTCTGTCACCATCTTCAATTAGTAAACAGCGTGCTGCGATATCGATCATATTATTGGCGTCGGCAGGATTGGTTTTTTGCCATAACGGTTTGGGCACCACACCAAACATGGCGCCACCATCTAGCTTAAAATTACCTGCTTGTATTGCGTATAAGTTCATAGACGTGCTAAAATTAAGAAATCTATTGATTATGCTTGGCTGTGTTAAGAATATATTAAGAACTCCTTTACTAAAAAGAACTTAATAACACAAAATTACCTTTAAATACGCATTAAAGCCCCCTTATTTTGAATAGATATTGCATGTTGCTTTATAAAATGGGGTTTTCTGATATTTTAATCTTGATGTGTTGCCTTTTGGTGTAATTAATTTAATATTATAGCATGCATGCGTTTTAAAAATAGATTTAGACGGGATGTATTTCGATTTAAACGGACTTTTACATCACCTATAATTTTATGAAATAAAGAATTATCATTAATTTAAGTGCGTTTAGGCTGTGTTCACCTCTTGTAGCACACCACGTGACGTCTAAAGATGCGTAATTTTTAATCCCATTTTATTTATTTAAAACCTTAGTTAAGAGCAGGCTTATAGGTACTTTGCATTTAAAGAAGTGTACCAATGATAGTGCTTAAGGCTCTTTTTACGGTATTTTTTTAAAAAACAATAAGATAGCATTCCCTTTTTAATATCAGAATTTTATTATGTTTTTAATTTTGTTGATCTATTAATTTAAAAAAGAACATATGATTAAAAACATAAAACCGTCCGTTTTATTTATTTTAGTGCCCTTATAAGGTTTTAAAGGATGATAGAATTAGGAGGAATTGTTATTTTAGGAATATTAGCGCAGTGGGTGGCTTGGAAACTCAAAATTCCAGCTATTCTGCCTTTAATCTTAATCGGGTTATTGGTAGGGCCTATTGCGGCCGAGTATTTAAGTGAAGATGGCAGTAAATGGATTGAGCCTATTTGGAATGGTAAAAAAGGATTGTTTCCAGGGGAGAGCTTGTTTTATTTTGTGTCGTTAGCGATTAGTTTGATCTTATTTGAGGGTGGACTAACCTTAAGAATGGGGGAAATAAAAAATGTAGGACCTGTAATAACAAAATTGATTACCATGGGCTCTATTGTTACTTTTTTTGGAGCAGCAATTGCAGCGCATTTTATCTTTTATTTAAGTTGGGAAATTTCTTTTTTGTTTTCAGCTTTAATTATTGTTACAGGACCAACGGTTATTACGCCTATTTTAAGGAATATACCCCTTAAGAAAGATGTCTCTACCGTATTAAAGTGGGAAGGTATTCTAATTGATCCAATAGGAGCTTTAGTAGCGGTTTTGGTTTTCGAATTTATAAGTGTGGATGCCGGAGGGGAATTTACTAAAACGGCTTTTATAGAGTTTGGTAAAATCGTGTTGTTCGGTTTTACTTATGGATTTACCTTTGCACACGCTTTAAATTTTGCCATTAATAAAAACTGGATTCCCCATTATTTATTAAATGTATTTGCTTTAGCTGCGGTTCTGGCAGTTTTTGTGCTTTCCGATGTTTTTGCGCATGAGTCTGGTTTATTAGCTGTTGTGATTATGGGTATGGTTTTAGGCAATTCAAAATCGCCTTATTTAAAAGAACTTTTATATTTTAAGGAGTCCTTAAGCGTATTGCTGATATCTATTCTTTTTATTTTACTTGCAGCAAATATCAATATGTCGGAGCTTTTGTTGATACTCAATTGGAATACAGTTCTATTATTTGCCATTGTGGTTTTTGTTTTAAGGCCGCTAGGGGTATTTATTAGTACAAAAGGCTCTAAGCTAAAACTAAATGAAAAACTTTTTATCAGTTGGGTAGGGCCACGTGGAATTGTTGCTGCAGGTATAGCCTCCTTGTTTGGCTTAAAGCTTGCTAAAAATGGCGTTTCAGGGGCAGAGTATATCACGCCTTTGGTTTTTATGATTGTTTTAGGCACCGTTTTACTAAATGCTACAACGGCACGATTATTTGCAAAAATAGTAGGTGTGTTTCTAAAGAAATCTGATGGTATATTAATTGTAGGTGCTTCAAAAGTATCTCGATTACTGGGGCATTATCTAGAAACAAACGGAAGGCATGTGGTGCTTATTGATAGTAACGAAAGAAATATTGATAGGGCAAAGGAATTGGGTTTAGAGGCTATGGTAATCAATATTTATTCTGAAACCTTAATGGATAATATCGAATTAAATGATGTGGGCTATTTATTGGCATTAACAAGAAACTCTGATATTAACAAATATGCCATTGGTAAATTTGGTGAACGGTTTGGTGAAAATGGAACATTTAGATTAGTAACCTCACAAGAGGTTTTAAGTGGTAATACCCAAAAAGAAGGTGTTTTTCCTTATAAAGAAGATTACAATTCGTTAAGCGAACTAACGAGGAAACACCCATCCATCCAAGAAATCGATTTAAAAGATAAAGCGCATTATGATAGTTTAATTAAAATAACAAAAACCGGTAAAGATATTGTGCCCTTGTTTATTAAAGATGCAGATGGAGGATTGCATATTATCTCCTCAAATAGCTTAAACATTGAAGATTTAGAGGATGGTTCTCAATTGGTCTATTTAGGAAAACCTTTTGATGTTGAAAAAGTACAGGACGTTAAAGACCATAAGAATGACGATGAAGAATAGCTAAGCGTTTTAGTTTTTTTTCAGTAAAAATAAAGCTTATAAAAAAAGCCTCACTTTTTTAAAAGTGAGGCTTTTTGCTTAGTAGTATATCTGAATTACGCCATAATATGCAATTCTGTAAACTCTTTATCTATAATTAAGGTGTTATCATCACCATTAAGGTTAAGGTCGTTAAAAGAGGTCTCAACATTGTCAATTTGAATGGTTTTAATTTTAAATGGTAAGCCATGAATGTTTAATTTAAAGGTTTTGTATGTTGTCATAAATTTACCAGATTTATGTTGTTGAATAATCAACTCATTTTCTTTACCCTGTAATTTAAAATTCCTTAAGCTATAACGTCCTTTTTTATAATCGTAGCCATCGGTGGCATCTTCATATACCTGAGAAGATTCTTTACCATTTTTGAAATAGACATCGATTAACAGTTCATCGATTTCTTTTTCACCTACATATTGTTGTATAGGATATTTAGGAATCATGGCTCCAGACTTAATAAAGATAGGCATACTATCTAAATCTGCATCTACCCATAATTCTTGACCACCAGTAACAATTTCATCTGTCCATAAGTTAAACCAATCGCCTTGTGGGAAATACATACGCCTTCCTTGTTGGTTTGGGCCGGTTATAGGGCAAACTAACATTTTTTCTCCAAATATAAACTCATCATTTCTATAGTGGGTATGTGGATCGGCTTGATCATAAAGTACTAACGACTTCAGTATAGGGATTCCTTCTTCTACATACCTCCAAAAGGCGGTGTACAAATAAGGAAGCAATTGGTATCTTAATTCAATAAACTTTCTTACAACATCTGTAACGCTTGTCCCAAAGGTCCAAGGTTCCTGTTCGCCGTGATCTCCAGAAGAGTGTGTTCTACAAAAAGGGTGAAAAATACCAAGTTGAATCCAGCGGGCGTAAAGTTCTCCATTAGGTTGTTCTGCAAAACCTCCAATATCAGATCCTATAAATGAGAATCCAGACATGCACATACGTTGCGCTTGTAAGTTGGCAATATTTAAGTGGTCCCATGTTGCCACGTTATCTCCAGTCCAGCTGGATGTATAGCGTTGGGTTCCAGAATACGCCGCTCTTGTTATTACAAAAGGTCTTTTAGGGTATGAGAATTTTTTAAGTCCTTGATAAGTAGCTCTCGCCATCTGCATACCATACACGTTATGCGCTTTTCTGTGGCTACAACGGTTACCATCATAATCATGTCGAACATCATTTGGAAACGTTTTTCCTGGTACGTCCATCACGGCAGGTTCGTTCATATCGTTCCAAACCCCTTTTACACCAATATCTTCTACAAGTTCTTTAAATAAGTTAGACCACCATTCGCGCACTTTTGGGTTTGTGAAATCTGGAAAATAACATTCGCCAGGCCATACTTTACCTTTCATGTAAGGACCATCGGCACGTTTACAGAAGTAGTCGTTATCGAGGCCTTCTTTAAAGACCGAATACTCCATATCTATCTTAATCCCTGGATCGATAATAACAATGGTTTTAAAGCCGTCGTCTGCCAATTCCTTAACCATTCTTTTAGGGTCTGGGAAATGTTCTTTATTCCATGTAAAACACCTAAACCCATCCATGTAATCGATATCGAGATAGATGGCGTCGCAAGGTATTTGTAACTCTCTAAACTTTGCAGCTATCGCTTTTACATTCGACTCTGGGTAATAACTCCATTTACATTGGTGGTAGCCCAATGTCCAAAGGGCAGGCATTTCATGGGGTTTTCCTGTTAAATCGGTATAGTTTACAACAACATCAGACATTTCTGGACCATAAATGAAATAATAGTTCATTTCGCCGCCATGCGCCCAAAAACTTGTAATGTTTCTGCGTTCGTGGCAAAAGTCAAAAAACGTACGAAAGGTGTTATCGAAAAAGATACCGTAAGATTTTTTGTTATGTAATGCGGTATAAAATGGAATGGTTTTGTAAATGGGGTCTGTGTCTCTGCCGTAAGCGTAAGAGTCTGTTACCCAGTTTTCAAAACGTTTTCCTTTTAAATTATTATCCACAGGTTTATCCCCTAAGCCGTAGTAACTTTCTCCGGGTTGTGCTGTTTTAGACATTTTTACAACATCGCCCCCAAACTCATAGCTTTCTTCCCAATGGAAACCAAGCTCATCTTCACAAATTAGGGAATTGTCTTTAACATCGTAAATAGCAACCCTCAAGTCTAACTTAGAAACGTGGCAAATTAACTTTGATGTGGTGATAATGTAATGGTCGTCATCTTCAGATACTTCAAGAAAATTATAACCTCTACTGGCGTGTCGGCTAATGGCATAAGAAAAGTCATTTTCAAAAATGCCTGTAGTTGTATATCTAAATCTTAAAACACTATCGCGTTGTACAGTAACATGTAAAATAACATTGTTTTCTGTTGTAAAGACTAAAGTGTCTATATGTTTTTGGTAGGACACTATTTTTGCGGGAAACATGTTCCCTTTATATTCTAACTCTGTATTTAAAATCATATTATGTGCAAGTAAACAATAGTAATTGGCGAAATTAATAAAATTAAAACACCTCCATGGTCTTTTTTTAGTAAAAAAAGAAATTAGCGCGATTTAAAACGCAAAGCATCAACGGTATAATTAAATAAAACTCAGAATTTTAAAAAACAAATTTCACTTCTTTTTAATTTTGTTTTTTGAAACTCAATTAAAATCGAGAAGCGTATCAGGGGCTGTTACCTGATTAAGCTTTTTGATTAAGATTGGTTTTTATAATGGTCTTGTTACATGCTTATATCTATAAATCTAAGGTTTAATTTCAAAAACCGTTACAGCTAGAGGGGGTAAAGTAAGTTCTGCCGAAAATTCTTTTCCGTTCCACGATTCCTTTTTAATAGTTATTTGTTTTTTATTTGATACACCGCTGCCTCCAAAAGCTTCTAAGTCACTATTAAAAACCTCTTTAAGCTTTCCTTTTGAAGGAACACCTATTTTATAATGCTCTCTTACTGTAGGTGTTAAGTTGCAAACAATAACCACATGGTTTTCGGCTTTATATCCTTTTCTTATATAGGAGATTACACAGTTTTCATGATCGTCATAACTAATCCATTCAAACCCTTCATCCGAAAATGCTTTTTCATAAAGTGCGGGTGTTGTTGTGTAAAATTTATTTAATGCTTTATAATAATTCTGCATATCTTGGTGGGGCTTAAACTCCAATAAATTCCAATCTAAGCTTCCTTCAAAATCCCATTCGTTATATTGGCCAAACTCGCTCCCCATAAATAAAAGCTTGGTGCCAGGGTGTGTAAACATATAGCCATAAAGTAAACGTAGGTTTGCAAAACGTTGCCACTCATCGCCGGGCATTCGACCCAAAATGGAGTTTTTACCATACACGACTTCATCATGTGAAAGGGGCAGCATAAAGTTTTCTGTAAAAGCGTAAGCTAAACTAAAGGTAATATCATTTTGATGGTGTTTTCTGTACACAGGGTCTTTGGCAAAATACTCAAGGGTATCGTGCATCCATCCCATCATCCATTTCATCCCAAAACCTAAACCACCAACAAAGGTGGGCTTAGAGACCATAGGAAAAGCTGTGGATTCTTCTGCGATGGTTTGAACATCTGGAAAAGAAGCATAAATTTCTTCATTAAGTTCTTTAAGAAAACTGATAACCGCTAGGTTTTCCCTACCACCATAAATATTTGGTTCCCATTCGCCATCTTCTCTAGAATAATCTAAAAACAGCATGGATGCTACGGCATCCACACGCAAGCCGTCGGCATGGTATTGATCCATCCAAAAAGCGGCATTACTTATTAAAAAGGAGCGGACTTCATTCCGTTCATAATTAAAAATCAAACTTTTCCAATCTTGGTGATAGCCTTTTCTTTTGTCTGGGTGTTCATATAAATGTGATCCATCAAAAAAGCCTAAGCCGTGTGCGTCTTCTGGGAAATGTGAAGGCACCCAATCTAAAATAAGACCGATACCATTTTGATGCAGTTTGTCTACTAAATATTTAAATTCTTCTGGATATCCGAAGCGTGATGTTGGAGCGAAATACCCTGTAATTTGATATCCCCATGAAGGATCGTAAGGGAACTCCATGATTGGCATTAGCTCTACATGTGTAAAATTCATGTCTTTTACATAATTTACTAAATCATCAGCAAGTTCATAATAAGACATAAAGCGATCTTCTTCAAGATGTTTTTTCCAAGAGCCTAAATGGACTTCATAAACAGAATATGGTGCATCTAAGGCATTGTTCTTTTTACGGGTTTTCATCCAATCGGCGTCTTTCCACTTATAGTCGTCATCCCAAACAATAGATGCTGTTTTTGGCGGATGTTCATAACGCCTGGCATAGGGGTCTGCTTTTTCGGTTTTTATATTGTTATTATGGCTTTGGATTTTATATTTATAAGCATCACCTTTTCCGATAAGTGGAATAAAACCCTCCCAAATACCACTGGAGTCCCAACGAACATTTAATTGGTGCTCGCCTTCCATCCAGTAATTAAAGTCGCCAATAACAGACACTTGTTTTGCTGTAGGAGCCCAAACAGCGAAATAGACACCATCAATACCGTCAACCGTAGCCAGATGCGATCCAAACTTTTCATAAAGTCTGAAATGCTTTCCTGCTTTAAAAAGATTGATATCAAACTCTGTAAATAAACTGTGAACTTTTACTTGTGCCATAGATTTTAATGATTTATAATATTAGATATCCCTTTTAAAGGGATGACTGCCCACTGTGGACGTGAGTTGAGTTCGTAGCCCAATTCGTAAACTGCCTTTTCTAGCAGACAATATTTTAAAATGAAAACACGCTCTTGGTTATATCCTAAATTTAAATTTGCATTTTGGGTTTCTGTAACATAGTGGCCTAAAAACAAACCGGTAATATAGCGATATAAAACCTCTCCCGCTTGGAACAGCGCTTCTTGCGATGCTTTATAGTGGGGTTCTCCGTTGTTAAAAATAGTAGCATAAATAGCATAATGAAAAGAACGGAACAAACCAGCCACATCTTTTAAAGGGGGTTGCTTTACCTTTCTATCCCGTATGGTACTTTCTGGTTCGCCTTCAAAATCTAAGATAAAAAAATCGTTGTTCTTGATTAGGATCTGCCCTAAATGATAGTCGCCATGAATGCGGATGCGTTCGCCCTTTAGTTTGGTCCAATCAAAAGCTATAAAGTGTTTTCTAATAGTGTTTTTGTTGTCAAGAAACTCATGGGCAAGTTGTAATGCTAGCCCATCCAATTTATGGATGTTGTTTTCTACAATATTAAGTCTGTTTTGAAATTGATGCAACATCTTATTTTTAAGCCAAACGGTATAATCGCCATTATAGTGTGCCGGTGTAAAAGCAGTTTCTTCAAATTCTGAGCCCAATACAATATGCATTTCGGCAGTACGTTTTGCTAAGGTTTGGATTTTTAAAAATAGATTTAGGCCAACCCAGTCTATAATTTGAGCGGGTATATCTGGAATTGTTAAGCGTTGGTATAAATCTGTATTAGGGAGTGTCTCTATATTTATTTTTTTATATTCCAAATTAGAAAACACCTTGTGCAGCTCCTTTAACATATATTCCCAG
This sequence comes from Mariniflexile ostreae, assembly GCF_042427585.1. Taxonomy (NCBI): domain Bacteria; kingdom Pseudomonadati; phylum Bacteroidota; class Flavobacteriia; order Flavobacteriales; family Flavobacteriaceae; genus Mariniflexile; species Mariniflexile ostreae. Next base: position 85,134 of record NZ_JBHMFC010000033.1, read on the forward strand.
GCGTCTCCTTCATTTTCAATCATAAGCTGCATGAGGCCTATAGTAATATTAATAGCATCGGAATCTACTAAATTGATGCTTCCTACATAAGAGGGGGTGTTTTTAAACTCTTTTTTCTCTGATAAAAACCGACTCATTTCATAATCCGGATTCTTATCCCCATAAATTCGTCTAAAAAACTTTAAAACATACTTTTCATTATAAATCAAAGAGGTATTGCTTTGTTCTAAAGCCATACATCGAGAAGACTCGTAAACGATATTCTTGAAAACGGGGTTTTTATGGTACTGTACTTTTGTGGTGTCTTTGGGTGTTGCCGTGGCGATGCGTTCAAAAACCAGTTTTCTAAAAGATTCCAAATGAATGGCATCAATAATATAACCCTCTTTATTTTCGATACTAATAGGAAGGATTTTGTCCTGCGGGGCCTCTTTTTTATCAGTTATAAAAGCGATGGGTAAAAAATAATGCTGGAAGAAAGCTTCCTCAAAATTAACTTCTAAGATTAAACCAAAATACACTTCCCCATGGTGTTGTATCCTAAAATATTCTGCTAATTCTATATACTTTAATTTACTGGCTTTACCCGCATACCACCGTTGTTTAACAATGTAAGCTTCTAACACCTCTAACAGGAACGTTTTTACAAAATCGGTATTATCCAGTAGGTTTTTCCAAGGATCATTAGACTTGAAAACAGGTTTGATAGGGTATGCAGAAGCTTGGTTGTACATACTACTTATTTATCTTGAAAATATGAAATGGCATGCTAGGGTGTAGTTCTACAAAATTCCATTCGCTTTGCCAATTATAGCGGTTCTCTGTAATTAAATCATGCATTTCAAGCCTATGGCCGTGCGCTATGCCCAATTCATGTAACGGAAGCTGTACCGTGCCTTGTTGCGAATGGTGCGCATCTAAGCTAATAACTACCAAAACTTCATTTTCCTTATGGTTATCCCATTTATAAAATGCTAATAAATTATTGTTTTCAATATAACAGAATTTAATATTATTGGTTTGTTGAAGCGCTGCATTATGCTGTCTGATATAGTTGATTTTAGAAATAACCGAAATGAGCTTATTTTGAATGTCCCAATCGTAATGTGTAATCTGAAATTTTTCTGAATTCAGGTATTCTTCCTTTCCAAGTAAAGGTGCCGATAACATGTATTCAAAAACGGGGCCATAAACACCTATGCTAGAGCTTAGTGTTGCGGCAAGCGCATAGCGTAAAATATGTTTAGATTCATTAGCGCCTTGTAAATGATATGGGTTTATGTCTGGCGTATTGGGCCAAAAATTAGGTTGCATATACTCACGAAGCTCCGTTTTTGTTAGTTCTTCTACATATTCTATAATCTCGTGTTTATTTTCGCGCCACGTAAAATAGGTGTAAGATTGTGTGTAGCCTTGTTTTGCCAACTGCTGCATTATTTTAGGAGCTGTAAAAGCTTCTGCCAAAAAGAGAACATCTGGATGTTTTTCTTTTATGTTGGTGATAATCCAATTCCAGAAATAAAAGGGTTTGGTATGTGGGTTATCCACTCTAAAGATTTTAATACCACAATCGATCCAATACAATAAAATATCTAAGCATTCATCCCAAAGCGCTTTATAATCGTCACTTTCCCAATAAATGGGTAGGATATCCTGATATTTTTTCGGAGGGTTTTCGGCATATTGTACCGTACCATCGGGTCGCCATTTGAACCATTTTGGATGGTCTTTTACCCAAGGATGGTCTGGAGCTGCTTGTAAAGCATAATCCATGGCAATTTCAATATTATTGTTTTTAGCACATTGGATCAATGATTTAAAATCATCGAGTGTCCCTAGTTCTGGATGGATAGCTTTGTGGCCACCAAATTTGGAACCAACGCCCCAAGTGGATCCTACATCGCCGTCTGCTGCTTGGGTGGTATTGTTCTTTCCTTTTCTATTCACTTCGCCTATGGGGTGGATAGGGGGAAGGTATACCACATCAAACCCCATACTTTTTACACGCGGGATTAAACGCTCGCAATCTTTAAATGTACCGTGAGCCCCTTTTTGCTGTGATGCTGAACGGGGAAAGAATTCGTACCACGTACTAAACCGCGCCTTTTTTCTATCTACATATACGCGGTATTCTTTAGAGGTGTTCTCAAGAATTTTTATGGGAGTATTATAAAAGAGTTGAAAAAGTTTATCTGAACAGGCTTCTGTAATCGCTTCACCATACTCATTTTCATTTTTAAAAAGATGGTGTAAGTGTTCCAAATAGTTTTTATCCTCTGGCTTTACATGGTTTAAAATACGTGCTATGTATTGTGCGCCTTCTAGTAATTCTGATTTTACAAATTGGCCATCTTCTATTTTTCTTATCAGTCCATGTCTCCAATTAAGGCCGTAATCGACCCAAGCTTGAACTTTGTAACTATAAAAACCTTGCTTTTCGACACGAAAGGAGGTTTGCCATTCATTGTTTTGCAATAAAGACATGCGGGTTTCTGTCCAATCTTTAGCGCTTTCATGTTTGTATAGAACAGATGCTCCTAATACATCGTGTCCGTCTGCTAAAACATTGGCGTCTACTGTAACAGTTTCATTTACAATGCGTTTAATATAAAATTCACCGCAATTAACACTTGGCGATACATAGTCAATTACAACTCTTCTTTGATCTTGCATATTAGTTGGTTATATATTATGCCCTTAGCGATGTCGTGTAGCATCGCTAAGGGGTAAGAGAAAAATAAATTAAGTTTGCTTTCCACTCTTCATGGATGCTATAGGTTATCGTTAAATAACATAGCCTTTTGGTATAACAGCTCCTTTTTTGATAACCACAATACCTTCTTTTATAAAATACATATCGGTTTCTTTGTTTTCTAAATGTTTACCGCCATTAATTCTAACATCGTCACCTATACGGCAGTTTTTATCTAAAATAGCATTTTTAATATAACAGCGTTCCCCAATACCCATAAGAATTTCTATTTTATTGCTACTTATTTCATCCAAAGTTTCATATTTATCAGAGCCCATCATATAGGTGTTGATAACATGCGAATCGTTCCCAATTCGGGACCGGATTCCTATAACCGATCTTTCAATTTTGGCAGCGCTTATGAGACAGCCTTCTGATACCACAGTATGTTCTAGAACAGTACCAGATATTTTAGTGGTGGGAAGCATTCTTGCCCGAGTATATATCCGTTTTTTTCTATCGTACAAATCAAATTTAGGAATGTTATCCGTAAGACCTATGTTGGCTTCAAAAAACGAATCGATATTTCCTATATCGGTCCAATACCCTTCGTATTGATAGCTTAAGGTTTTATGTTTGGCGATACTTTGAGGGATAATTTCTTTACCAAAGTCATTGGTGTCGGGGTTTTGCATTAATTCCGTTAGCAATGTTCTGTCAAAAATATAGATCCCCATAGAAGCCAAATAATGTCGGCCTTGGCTTTTCATTTCTGTACTAACCTCAGAGGTCCATTCTGGGAGTAAGCTCGCATCTGGTTTTTCTATAAAAGATTGGACTATGTTAGACTTGTCTGCTTTCATAATACCAAACTCTGTAGCATCTTTTGCAGAAACCGGTATGGTAGCAATTGATATTTTGGCTCCACTTTTTATGTGGGCTTCAACCATAAGCTCATAATCCATTTGATATAATTGGTCTCCCGAGAGAATTAAAAAATAATCAAAATCATGAGTCAGAAAATGATGCATGTTTTGTCGTACAGCATCTGCGGTACCTTGAAACCAAGTTTTGTTTCCGGGCGTTTGTTCTGCAGCCAATACATCTACAAAAGCACTGCTGAAAAAACTAAAATGATAGGTGTTTTTAATATGGCGGTTAAGAGACGCCGAGTTGAACTGTGTTAGCACAAACATGCGTTTGATTTCTGAGTTGATACAGTTTGAAATAGGAATGTCCACCAATCTGTACTTTCCAGCAATGGGTACTGCTGGTTTAGATCTTGTGGCAGTTAATGGATATAAACGAGAACCTTGACCTCCACCTAATATTATGGCTAAAACTTTATTATTAATCATATGTCGTTAGTTTTTTTATTTATAAAATATAATTTTTCAAGATGGGGCTATCACTTCTGTAATTTACAATTTTTATATCAAAGATTTATATAAATCCTCAACTTGTTTGGCTATTGCAACCCAATCAAAATAGTCTTCTACACGCTTTCTTCCGTTTTTAGCCATTTTTTCTCTTAAAGCCTTGTCGTTAATCACTTTATTGATGCCATTTGCTAGGTCTCTAGAAAATGTATCAGGATCGATAGGTTCAAAAGGGGCTTCTTTTTGTTGCTCTAAAGGAATTAAAAGACCTGTTTCACCATGGACCACTACTTCTTTTATACCGCCTACAGCACTGGCAACAACAGCAGTTTCACAGGCCATCGCTTCAATGTTTATAATGCCAAAAGGCTCGTAGATAGAAGGGCAGCAGAATACTCCAGCGTGTGAGTATAACTGGATGATTTCGTCCTTGGTAATCATTTTGTCGATCCAAATAACGTTTTTCCTGCTTTTCTTAACCTCGTTTACGGCGTGCTCCATTTCCTTGCCTATTTCTGGTGTGTCTGGAGCCCCAGCACAAAGCACGATTTGTGTATTGGGGTCAATGTATTTTATGGCATTTACTAAATGAATGATTCCTTTTTGTCTGGTAATCCTGCCTACAAACAGTACGTATGGCTTGGTTTGGTCTATGCCATAAGTATCTAATGTTGTTGTTTCTGGTGTTACAACATATTGCTTAAGGTTAATACCGTTGTATATAACATGTACTTTGCTCTCGTCAACATCAAAATGCTTAAGTACATCTGCTTTAGTTTCTTTTGATACTGCAATTAAGGCGTCTGCCATTTCAATGGCGGTTTTCTCTATCCATGATGATGCGTCATAGCCTCTGCCTAACTGTTCTCGCTTCCATGGCCGTAAAGGCTCTAAGGAGTGGGTGGTTATCACCAAAGGCGTGCCGTAGCATAATTTGGCCACAATACCGGCAAAGTGGGCGTACCACGTATGGCAGTGCACGACATCGGCATCAACAGGTGTAGCATTCATATCTATACAGGTACTAAGCGTTTTAAAAACCGACTTCAACTTATCATCAGAGTCTTTAAAAATAGGCTTATCGTCGGTATAGCCTTTAACCGTTAGGTTTTTAGATGTTTCGGTTTGATCGCCAAAGCATCTTACATCCACGTCCATTAACTTCGCCAATTCGTCTGCTAAATATTCAACATGGACGCCTGCGCCACCATAAACATAAGGTGGAAACTCTCTAGTGTAAAAAAGTGCTTTCATTGTATTTTAATTAATGTGTGGATTAAAATTTCCCAAAAAAATATAGTTTAGAAAACGTCCTGCGTTTTGAAGGTGGATTCTTGATTAAAATGAACACTAGGTTTTTAAATTGTTAATAACTATTATAAAATAAAACAATCATTAAATGACGGTGTTTAAACAATAATGTGGCCTTGGAGTTTTTTAAATATGATTTTGAATTAAGAATTTTTCCTATGTTATAAACATACAAAATTATTAGCTATTTTTTTTGGTGTAATATTATTTTTAAGATAAATTTTTATTTTTTTGATATATACCATACAGACTTGCCTATCCTTTTATAAACTAAAAGAATATTACAGATGATGGAGCTTGGGAATGAAGGGCGTTAATTAGTTAAATAAAAACCATGCTTTAGCTTAAAAGGCTTCTTAATAGCTTAGTAGACGTGAAAACGTTTTAAGGGGATGATACACAGTAGCGTCGTGTATGGTACAAAAAAAAGGCCTCTGAAGGGTTTTTAGAGACCTTTTTTATTTATAAGTGTTAAGCGTAACTAAAAAACGAGAGGTTATATAAAACATCTATGTTTTTAGGGCGGTCTAGTCGTTTAATTTTAAAACAGCCATAAATGCCTGTTGCGGAATTTCTACATTGCCAACCAATCGCATACGTTTCTTTCCTTTTTTCTGTTTCTCAAGTAATTTACGCTTTCGTGAAATATCCCCACCGTAACATTTAGCGGTAACATCCTTTCGAAGCGCTTTAATGGTTTCTCTTGAAATAATTTTAGCCCCAACAGCGGCTTGTATAGGAATATCAAATTGTTGTCGTGGGATGAGCTCTCTAAGCTTTTCACACATTTTTTTACCGATATTTTGAGCATTATCGGCATGGATTAATGCTGAAAGTGCATCCACAGGCTGGGCGTTCAATAAAATGTCCAATCGCACCAATTTAGAGATTTTCATGCCGATAGGATGATAGTCAAAAGAGGCGTAGCCTTTAGAAACGGTTTTCAAGCGGTCGTAAAAATCAAAAACGATTTCGGCCAAAGGCATTTCAAAGGTCAATTCAACACGCTCAGTGGTTAAATAGGTTTGATTGATTATTAGTCCTCGTTTTTCAATACAGAGCGACATCACATTCCCTATAAAATCTGCTTTTGTTATAATGGTGGCCTTGATATAGGGCTCTTCAACCCGATTTAAGGTTGAGGGATCTGGTAAATCGGATGGGTTATTTACAATTAACGCAGTATTGGTGTCTTTGTTGGTATAGGCGTGGTAAGACACGTTAGGGACGGTGGTGATAACCGTCATGTCGAACTCCCGCTCTAAACGCTCTTGTATAATTTCCATATGGAGCATGCCTAAGAACCCACAACGAAAGCCAAAGCCTAGTGCCGCAGAACTTTCTGTAGCAAAGACTAATGATGCATCGTTAAGTTGCAGTTTTTCCATGGAGTTCCTTAGTTCTTCGTAATCCTCTGTATCTACAGGATATATACCGGCAAAAACCATCGGCTTAACATCTTCAAACCCTTCTACTATATTCTTTGTAGGGTTTGCAAAATCTGTAATAGTATCACCTACTTTTACTTCTTTAGCGGTTTTTATACCTGTAATTAAATAGCCTACATCGCCAGCCTTAACGCTTTGTTTTGCAACTTGTGTTAGTTTAAGCGTGCCAACTTCGTCTGCATAATACTCGTTATCAGTAGCAACAAACTTTATTTTTTGTCCTTTTTTTATTTCACCGTTAAACACCCTGAAATACGTTTCAATACCTCTGAAGGTATTATAAACAGAATCGAAAATCAAGGCTTGTAATGGCGCATTTAAATCGCCTTTAGGTGCCGGAATGCGTTCTATAATAGCTTTTAAAATATTATCGATACCTAAACCCGTTTTTCCACTGGCATGTATAACTTCTTCACGTTTACAGCCCAATAAATCTACAATATCATCTGTAACTTCTTCTGGGTTAGCGCTTGGTAAATCTACTTTATTTAAAATGGGAATAATTTCCAAATCATTTTCTAAGGCCAAATATAGATTGGAGATGGTTTGGGCCTGAATGCTTTGGGCGGCATCTACAATAAGTAATGCGCCCTCACAGGCAGCGATAGATCTTGAGACCTCATAACTGAAATCGACGTGCCCAGGGGTGTCGATTAAATTTAAAACGTACTTCTCACCTTGATATTCATAGTCCATTTGAATGGCGTGCGACTTGATGGTAATCCCACGTTCGCGCTCTAAATCCATGCTGTCCAGAAGCTGGGCCTGTTTCTCCCTTTCGGTTACAGTACCTGTAAAGTCCAACAAACGATCTGCCAAGGTGCTTTTACCATGGTCTATGTGTGCAATGATGCAAAAATTTCTAATGTTCTTCATACTCAAAAAAATCTTTATAATAAAGATTTTGCAAATATAGATGTTTTTTTTTCAGACCTGTAAGGTTTCTTGAACAGTATAAAAATCAATTAGATCGTTTTGGTGTGGCATGAGGCCAATTAGGGGTCTTGTTTTAAGCATTTACAATAATAAACCGCTGTAAAACCCTAAACCGTTAGCTGCTTTAAGGGGAGCAATATAATTTTACATGTCTTGGGTATTGTAATTCCATTCCGTTGGATGTAACAAATTACTTAAAAAGCATTAATTTTGCACTAAAATAAAAAGGTTTGGTAAAAATACACAACATAGAACTTCCTGATTTTCCTTTGCTATTAGCACCAATGGAAGATGTTAGCGACCCTCCGTTTCGTGCGCTTTGTAAGGAGCAAGGTGCCGATGTGGTATATACCGAATTTATTTCAAGTGAAGGTTTAATTCGTGATGCAGCAAAAAGTATCATGAAATTAGATATTTACGAAAAAGAACGTCCTGTTGGCATTCAAATATTTGGGGCTAATTTGGAGAGTATGCTTCAAACCATCGATATTGTTGAAAAATCAAAACCTGATATTATTGATATTAACTTTGGTTGTCCCGTTAAAAAAGTGGTGAGCAAAGGTGCGGGCGCGGGTATTTTGAAAGATGTGTGTTTGATGGAAAAACTTACTGCCGAAATGGTTAAGCGCACTAATATTCCCATTACAGTAAAAACCCGGTTGGGCTGGGATCACGATTCGATTAAAATTGTTGAGGTTGCTGAGCGCTTGCAGGATGTGGGCTGTAAAGCTATTGCCATACATGGGCGCACACGTGCACAAATGTATAAAGGCCATGCCGACTGGAGGCCTATTGCAGATGTAAAGAATAACCCCAGAATGCATATTCCTGTTTTTGGAAACGGTGATGTGGATACCCCCGAAAAAGCCATGGAAATGCGTGATAGCTATGGATTGGATGGCGCTATGATTGGCCGCGCGAGCATAGGAAATCCTTGGTTTTTTAAGCAAGTCAAACATTTTTTTGAAACTGGAGCGCATTTAGAGCCCATATCTATTGAAGCGCGTGTTGAGGCTGCCCGTAAACATTTACAAATGGCTATTGACTGGAAGGGCGAGGTGTTAGGGGTTTTTGAAACCCGTAGACACTATACCAATTATTTTAAAGGGATTCCGCATTTTAAAGAATACCGCACCAAAATGGTTACTAGCGACCGTCCAGAAGACGTTTTTGCTGCGTTTGATGAGGTTTTAGATCGGTTTGGCGATTATGTTTATGGCACTTCTGTATTATAACATTACTAGATACTGGTCTTTTGTTATGTCGACGCTAGGATAAATCTCAGTGCCTTAGTAATTTAGTTTTTTTTGTAAAGTTTCATTTCTACATCATATGTATTGGTTTTTTTACCTCGCCTTGTCATGTCGACGACAGGAGAAATCTCAAAACCAAATAATTTAAAAAAAGTAATAACCCGCCCCTTCCAAAGCATATGATGTTAGTAATCCTCTACCAGATTCTTATTGATTCTAACCGTTGCTATTTTTGAAGCGATAATACCCAATATGGAAATCGTTACAAACACAATAAAGAAATTTTCTGCATGAAGGGTTACCGGATAAGGTAACGAAGGTGTGATATAAATTTTTAGAAATTCGGGACCATGAAGTTGGTTCCATACAAATAAGGTTCCGATAAAAATACCTACCAAGCCTCCAACCACACTCATAATGGCACCTTGTAAAAAAAATATTTTACGAATATCTTTTATGGTAGCGCCAATATTGAAAAGCGTGTTGAGTGTTTTCTTTTTATCTAAAATCATCATAATAATGGAGCCGATAACATTAAATAAAGCAATGATCAAAACCAATGTGAATATTAAATACACCGCTAAATTTTCGGTGTTTAGCATTTTGTAAAGTTTGTCGTTTAGCTGTATTCTATTTTTTACCACCACATCGTCTCCCAAAAGGGTTTGGATGGTGTTTTTTGCAGTGGCTTCATCTGCACCTTCTTTAAGTTTAAATTCGATGGATGATACCTGATTTGGATTGTAGCTTAAAAGATGGCGTGCCAAATCGATGGACGCATAAATATAAGTGTCGTCTAGGGTTTCGTTAATATTAAAAACACCTACATTAACTGTTTTTATGGAGTTGAAGGCATCATTTGGAGATGTAATTTGGCCTGTTCCTGGTTTTGGTACGTAAATATCAGCAGTTCTAGAGTAGTCTAACACGCCATACGACAGATTTCTCGAAATGCCCCAGCCAATAACGGTTTGGTTGGTTTCTTGATCGAACCAGCTCCCTTGTACAATTACGGGATCCATATCGTTAACCTTTTTAAATTGCGAATCGACGCCTTTTAGAACCGCCAAAGTGCTTTTGTTGTCGGATGTTATGAAAACGCGTTCCTCTATCACTTTGGAGTAAAATGTAACCGTTTCCAATGCATTTAGTTTTTCAATCGTTTCATCATCTAATAAAAACGATTTGCCAACCGCAGCTTCAGCTTTTAAATCGGGATCTACAATATTGGAAAATTGAAGCGTGAAATCTTTTAAGCCCGCAAAACCTGCAAGGACAATAAAAAGCGACGCAGCACCAAGTACCACACCTAATGCAGCAATAATGGTTATAAAATTAATGGCATTGTTACTGCTTTTGGAGCGTAAATATCGTTTGGCTATGTAAAGCGCAAAATTCACTTAAGATTTTTTACGTTTTTCTAATAATGAAGTATCTTTTAGTGGGTTTTCTTGGCCTTTTAAAGACTTGTCGATTTGGTCGATATATTCTAAAGAATCGTCAATAAAAAACTCCAAGCTAGGCATACGTCTTAACTGTTGTTTTGTGCGTTGCGCAATTTCATGCTTAATTAAAGGGGTGTTTGATGTAATGCCTTTTAAAAGCGTTTCTGCTTTGTTATTTGGAAAGATGCTTAAATATACTTTAGCTATCGATAGATCTGCGGCCACTTTAACTTTGGAAACCGAAATTAGAACACCGCGCATGCCACCATCTGTAGCTGCTTTTTGAAGTACATCTGCTAAATCATTTTGCAAAACTGATGCTATTTTTTTTTGTCTTTGGCTTTCCTCAACGTTACTCATGTCTAACTGGCTATAAAGGTTAATAATGCAAAAATAGCTGTTATTTAAAGATTATCTTACTTTTGAAATGCTATTTTCATATATTGAAGTAAAATTTAAGTTTAAAAACAAAGTATACGGCTCTTATCTGGCACGTCTAGCACGTTTTCGGTAGCTTATTAAATTAACTTTAAATGAATAAAATAGAGCATATTGGTATTGCGGTAAAGAGTTTAAAATCTTCAAACGCATTGTTCTCTAAACTTTTTGGAGAAACGGCTTATAGAGAAGAGGCTGTGTTGAGCGAAAAGGTAAACACATCTTTTTTTAAAATTGGCGAGACTAAAATTGAATTGTTGGAAGCCACAGATAAAGATAGCGCAATTAATAAGTTTATTGAAAAAAAGGGAGAGGGTATCCATCATATTGCTTTCCATGTAGACGATATTCTAGCGGAGGTGGCCAGATTAAAAAGCGAAGGCTTTACCGTGTTAAATGACACTCCAAAAGTAGGTGCCGATAATAAATGGGTCATATTTTTACACCCTAAAACCACTAATGGTGTGTTAATTGAGTTATGTCAAGAGATAAAGCGATAAAAATACTTTGCCAGTAAAAAAATATATAGTAATATTGCACTCTCTTTGTAAAAAGAGATACGTTAATTAGCTTAAATGCTAATGGGTCCTATAACTCAGCTGGTTAGAGTATCTGACTCATAATCAGAAAGTCCCTGGTTCGAGCCCAGGTGGGACCACTTAAATAATTGCAAACCCTTATAAACACTACGTTTGTAAGGGTTTTTTTGTTTTCAGGGGGATGGTTTGGGGGGGCTGTGAATTTCTGAGATAACTTCTAGATTCGGCGTAATGGACAAAATGGTTGGTCTTTTTTGTGTTAATTTCAATAGGTTATTTTAGTTTTTAAAAACTCATTTATGAATTTTATTTTTCTCTCTTTAGTTAATCCATTATGATGGATCAAGTCATAAAGTTGTGGGATTTTAAGATTATGCATAAATTGTTGTAAGTCTATATAGGAAGAACTCTACGTTTCTAACCCCTCTGAACTGCGCTCTAA
>NZ_JBHMFC010000034.1:0-102594 GCF_042427585.1 Mariniflexile ostreae
TTTAAAACAGACTTATTTTCTTGATAGAGTCAAAATAAATCCCTGTTAATAGGGCTTAACAAGTAGTTTTAGCTAATATTTAAAAACTTTCGGATGGGAGTGGTCTAAACTCAATGATTTTGATATTACACTCAATGATTTCTTTTTTAAGAGTACTCAAGTATGCACGCATAAAAACAAGGTCAAAACTACCATTATTTAAATAATTAGCAATCTCATTTGTTTCATAAGAAACCTTTGTAGTTTGTTTATTGTCTATTCCGTAACGGATTCTTTTGAACGTATTTAAATCTTCTATTTTTAACTTAACAAGTCTGTTTATTATTTCTAAATCAATTTTATTGAACATTTGAACATTTTTTTTATGCGTTGCCTTGGTAAATATACAAAACCCTCTTAAAGATTCTTAAAAGGGTTTTAGTGTAGTTTAGTGTAGTGTAGTTTATTCTATTTTTTTTAATAGTTCATACGGTTTCGGTAAATTAGGATTAACAATTTTTTTTAACTTTTTATGTAATCCCTTGGAAACATACGAAACACTTAAAGTAATATCTGCAACCTCTTTTGGTGTTCTATAATAATTATGAGCTTCCTTAATTAGTTCATTCGAAATTTGCTTTATTTTTGCTTCGTCGTGGATGCCTGCTCCTGCATCAAAAGCCTTGTCTATTTTTTGACAAAGTTCATTAATAAATAAAATAGAGTTTAGATAATCATTTTGCATAATGCTAAGGGATTCTATTCTAAGATTTAAACTATTTATTTTTTCATGGTCTTTTAATTTCATAATATTTTGTTTTATTGGTTTGATGCGTTTTTAACAATTGTTAGTTTAGATTCTTTTTTCTCTTTCATTGCCTGTAACGTGTAGAAGTCTGCAATTTGCTGGGCATAGTCAAGGGTGTTCTTGCCTATGTAGTTCAAAAGCATTTTTTCTGAACTGTGGGCGGTTATTTGCATTATTAAGGGCGTAGGCAGTATTCCGTATAAATTGGATGCAAAGGAACGCCTGCAAACGTGCGAACTCATTAACTGCCACTTTGGGTATGTACCGTTTATTTTGCGTTTTTCCGTGTTGCCTTTGCCTTTTTTGGTAACAGTTATTTTACTGCCTTTTGTCATTTCATTAAGTTCTGCAATTCTGCAAACCTCTTTTATATGCTCGTTGAATTTTTGAATAGATATTTTATAAGGCAAACCACTTTTAATAATTTCTTTGGTTGTTTCTAGAACTGGGATAGTTACATTTTTGTTAGTTTTTTGTTGTTTCAATTCTATAACCTCGTAGCCGTTACGCATTACAAAATTATTTTCGTTTAGTTCTAACAAGCCCCCCCCTCGTTGCCCTATGTTACAACCTAATAAAAGCCATTTTCGGGCGTTTTGGTGGGCTTCATTTAGTAAATTAGCCTGCTCTATTGCTTGAAGTTCTTGAGGGCTTAAATAAAGTATATTTTCATTATTGGGCTTTGTACTATTAATTTTCTTGTATTGGATATTCGTTTCAATGCCATTGAGTGATGCATCGTTGCAAACCGTTTTTAAATCTGCTAATTTTTTAAGGGCTGTACTCTTTTGGTACTTCTTTGTATTAAGTAGGAACTTTAAAAAATCTTTTCCGAAATTAACATTAACATCTTTAACCTTGAACTTTTTGTTTTCCTGAAACTCCTGTATAATATTTTTTAAGGATACCAAACCGTTTTCCCTACTCTTTGACAAGCCTATCCCGCCCTTTGCGTTTTTGCGTGTTGGGGCTTCATCAATGATGCTTTGTATTGCATCGGTTAAAAGTTCGCTTTGGTTCGTTTCATTCGCTCGATTAAAAAAAACATCAATATTGTGTTTTAACCATGGTGTGCCAACCTCAACACCGTTTTTACTTGCATCGTTATATTTTTTAAGAATATAGTTTTTTAAATCCAGTAGGTCGGTGGATAGGTTTTTGTTTGAATTATAATTTTGTTTAGGTAGTCCAGTTGAGGTGCTCCATTCGCTCGGGTTAATAAAAAGCCCTGTTTTGACTCTTGGTGTTAAACCTCTTTTTATTGAAAGTCCTAAATAAATAGGGGCGTTGTTGCTTTTGGTGAGTAATCTAAATTTTGCCGTTGCCATGATTAATATTTTTTGAACATTCAAATATAATCATTTAAAACATTTTGACAACCGTTTGACAACCATTTTTGCATTTGTTTAGATTCTATTCAATCGCATTAAATCTTTACAAATCCTTTATTAATAGTGATTTCATTGATTTTATTGAGTTATCACGATGTTTGTTGAGGTGTTGTATTTAACACAAAAGAGTAGTTTCAGTTCCCACCTTGAGTACAAGATAGCACACACTAAAAAAGGCCTGTAAATCAACTGATTTACAGGCCTTTTTAGCATTATAATCATAAAACATTCATTAAGCGATATTCACATATATCTTATTGAATTTATGTTTCATTTCGATATTTCCAAGCATGACGATTTCGGCACCATGAGGAAGCACGGTATTTGCCGACAATAATGTAACCACTTTAGAGTCTTCTTTTATAGCAATAACAGATAGCCCTGTTTTAGCTCCTATATCGGATTCTGCAAGAGTCTTTCCTTCTAACGATTTTGGTATTGGGATAATAAACAAAGTAAAACCTTCGCCAAGAACGGTTAATTCTTGACCTTTTGAAATAGACAAAACTGCTTCAGAACCTAATGTAGAGTAGCTCAATACAAAATCGGCGCCAGCTTTTTGCATAATATCAATATTTCGAGCTTCCGATATACGGCTCACAATTCTTACATCTTTGTTCAATTGACGGCAATAGGAGGCGAGATAAATATTCATGGTATCGTCGTGGGTAGAAAGCAATACCGAAGGGGCCTCTAAAATTCCTGCTTTTTTTAGAAGCTGGTAGTCTGAGGCATCACCGAAAAATACCTGGTTGCAAAAAGGCCTTACTTTCCTGCATACCTCTCGATCCTTATCGACCACATTCACTAAAACACCATTTTTATGTAAAGATTCTGCTGCCGCCAATCCTACTTTACCTGCTCCTATTAAAAGTACAGGGTTGGGGTTTACATTGTAATCATGGAAAAGCTCATCAATATTATGGAGCTGTTCTTTATTTCCAATAATAACCAGAACGCTATCATGCGTAAGTACTTCATCACCTTTTATAGGCTGCAATCTTCCTCGCTCCCAAATACCCACAATACTCACCCCAAATTTTTGTCTTAAATCTATCTCCCGGATACGTTTAGAAACCAATGGCGTGTTGTGTATAGGTAATTCTGCAATTAATAGATCTTCATATTGGCCTATGGCATGAGATTCTGCATATTGTGTGTTTACTCTATTGGCCAATTGTTCACCAAGCCATTTTTTTATCGGCAACACATGGTTAGCACCGCTAAGTTGCTGTACATCGACCGACTGTATGTCGGCAGCTATAGCTACAATAGGTATCGTGGGAGCAATTTCCCTTATAGTGAGAATGATCTTGGTATTTACAATATCATTTCTATTGACCAGAACCAGTTTCGCCTCCTTAATATTGGCAAGGATAAAGGTTTCTTTGTCATCCAATTCTCCAAATAATACTGGAACCTGATCGTCATGAATTTTAATCGCTTTTTCAAGATCATTTTCAATCATATAATAAGGCGTATTCTCTTGTTCGAGACGTTCCACGAGATCTCTCGCTATGATATCATAAGAGCATATTAAGATATGATCTTTTGTTTTAGCCAAAACCTGACGCGGCACCTTGTTTTTCTTTTTAGATTCTAAAAGAGGAACATAAAAATGTCTGATAAAAGCAAATGGCAAAACAATCATTAACATAAAAATACCAGAAAGCAATACGACGATACTAAAAACCCGACCAAGATCGGATGCAAATGTAATATCGCCAAAGCCCAGAGTGCTCATAACCGTAAGCGTCCAGTAAAAGCCGGTTACCCAAGAGTGGTCTTGGCCTTCAAACCCCATTATAAAGTGAAAAAGGATAGAATAAATTATAATAACAACCCCTAAAAGGACCAAGTACTTAAGTAGAATCTTGGAGTTTTCTTTAAAGTCTCTGTCACTCAAATAATAGGCTAACTGACTACCGACAAATTTCATATTATATGTTTTTAAAAAGGGATTACCAACAGCTCAATTTAAGCCATGAATCTATACAATTTACTTCAACTTTTTTATATTTTTATGAAGAAGATGTCAATTATACTATTTTAAAAGAACAAGAATGTGTCTTTTCCATAAAAAAAGAAAGCCATTCATCAAATTAGTACAGATATTGGATTTAGTATCATGGCTCGTTTTTAAAATGAGTCTATAATAAACGTTTCAAATACTATGGCTTTTATAAAAAACGCTTCTCAAAATTCTTTAATTCCATACTTAGTTACAAGAACCTTACAGAGCTTTTTTCTAAATTAAATCCTTTTATAATACTATTATAGAAATCTTTAATTTTCAAGGTTTACTTAATTTTAAAGCCCTATATCATTCATTTTTAAGTAACTTTGTGAAATTTTTCCATGGCATTTATAATACGTTTCTTGAATTACATAGACAATATTTTTATAAAATTGATAAACCAAGAACCTGATCCGCTTAATAAAGCAAGGATAAGAATGCTTGGTTATATATTAGTGTTTTATACTGTATTCTGCTCCATATTGGTCGTTACATATGCCTTGGCCGACTTGCAATTTCATTTAATTAGAATATCTACGGTTTTCATTATCACTTTATCGCTTATTGCACTAGGGCTATATTCAAATTTATGGAAGGTCATCTCTCATAGTATTTTAGCGGTAATTACATTTGGAGTATGGACCAATTTATCCATTTACGTAAGAGATGTAAACATTGAAACCTTACAATATATATGGTTCGCCTGTGTGCTTAGTTTTTACATTCATGGCTCTAAATGGGGCTGGTTTTATTCGGCACTAAACATTCTACCCGTATTAGCGTTTACCATTGCCGACAACAAAAATTACTTCTTTTTAGGCGGAAGCGCACATCAAGTTACGCTACCTATTTACGTGTTTGTCACGTTTTATAATTTTCTTTTAATTACTTTTTTACAATTTTATTTTTTCAGGTCGTTTAATAAAAACATTACGAGTTTACAAATCGCCAAAAACGAATTGGGCTCGCTTAATGAAAAACTAAATCAAACCCTTTCTAAAGTAGAAAAACTTTCTAATTCCAGAATGGAATTTCTCTCTACAATGTCTCATGAGATAAGAACCCCTTTAAATGGAGTCATTGGATTAACAAATGTTTTATTAGCCGAAGCACCGAGAAAAGACCAAGAGGACAATCTCGATATGCTTAAGTTTTCAGCTGAAAATTTATTACTACTCGTTAACAATGTGCTCGACGTTAACAAACTCGACTCCAACAAAACTGAATTAGAAAAAATAAGCTTCGATCTTGCAGAACTTATTACCAGAAACTATGCAAGCAGTAAGTTAAAGGCTACTGAAAAAGGCCTCGATTTTAAACTGTTTATAGACCCCGTTTTAAATGACAAGTGGGTCATTAGCGACCCTACCCGAATAACACAAGTGCTTTTAAACTTAATTAACAATGCCATAAAGTTTACAGAAAAAGGCAGTATATCCGTTAGCGCGCAGGTTATAAACGTATCTCAGAGCAGTATTAAGGTTCAATTCACTATTGAAGATACAGGAATCGGTATTTCACCAGAAAAACGGCATGTCGTTTTCGAACCCTTTATCCAAGCATCAGCAAATACAAACAGAAATTATGGGGGCACGGGGCTGGGCTTACAAATTGTAAAAAAAACACTGGGCTTATTTAACAGTGACATAAATTTTACAAGCGAAGAACATGTAGGTTCGAAATTTAGCTTCGATATTGATTTCGATTACTTGATGCTTAAGCAGCCTAAGCCTAAAACCATACTAGAGGATCAAAATGATTTAGCGGGCCTTTGCATTCTAGTAGCCGAAGACAATAGCATAAACAGGATGGTTATTAATAAAACCCTTAAAAAATGGAACATAACACCTACTATTGTCGATGATGGATTAAGTGCTTTACGCTGCATCGAAAAAGAAGATTTTGATGTTGTATTATTAGATCTTCACATGCCCATTATGGATGGTTATACCGCAACATCCCATATTAGGAACTTAAAAGACCCTAGAAAAGCCAACGTTTTTATTATTGCACTTACCGCTTCCGTAAATGAAAAATCTCACCGTAACGTCATTGACGCAAAAATGAACGACTACCTCCCTAAACCCTTCAATCCTGACCATCTTTTTGCTAAACTAAAAAAAATTTCTAATACCTTATAGCTTATAGCCTTAACCCCATAATTTTATTGGCTGCCCTACAAGTTTTATAAAAGCGTCTTCTTGATTTATTGAACAGCCATACTTTTTAAAATAACAGCGAAAAAGCCAATAGGCCTTTTTAAACAAGCATAACCAAGCGACCACATGAACTGCTCATGCACGACACACCCTTTAAGGCCGTTTTTCACGAAACACTTTCGCAAATAAAAACACACCCTCTATATCGCCCCATCAACACGCGTCATAAAAAACTCATATAAACTATAGGTTTTTTCTGTAAAAAAACAGAAATTGTATTGGATACTGTCTTGAAATATAATAAGTTTGAAACAAAAATGGGTATAGGCCTAAAATCTTCAATCAAACGACAAAAAATATGGCAAAATCAGAATTGCATTTTTTAGGACGTATAATAAACCCAACAACAGTAGAAACAAACTACAACAAACTATTTAATACATATAGTGGAATGCCAATACTTTATAACGGCGGGGGCTTACTTAAATTTGTTTTTGACTTCGTGGAAAACGCCACATTTTTAGAGCGCATGACTACTATTGATTATAAACGCTACAAGCTAGGCTACCCTGTTGATGATGGTAAAATTGTTTTTTATAATGCTAATGATGATGTTTTAAAAACTTGGGAATTTAAAGACGCTTCTATTGTTTATTACAAAGAAACCTTTAAAACCAACGATGAAAGCATGACGGCAGAAATGATACTATCGCCTGCCATACAAGACTACGGGTATAAAATAAACAGAAGTTGGCATATAACACCCATTACAGAGCAAACCCACAAAACTCCAGTACATGCAACTGAACAGAAAGAAAAAAAACCTTTTAGAATTGACATAAGTGCAAAAATTAGTGATATAAAAAATGGTGTCTTTGGTTTTGACAAAATCCCTAGTAATTATAATCATATCTGTAAATCGGATATTGAAAAATTACGTCAAGAATACAAACCGATAGCCCGTATTTTAGATGATGAATATTTACCACCTTGGCTAAGCATCCGAAAAGGACAAACTGTAGAACTAGAGTTAGATTAGGTAAAAAAAGTCGCGCAGAGGAATATTCTAAAATAGCTTTTGATAAGCACGCAGATTTTACAATTACACCAATAGATTTAAAAGGAGTAAGCAAAATACAGATTACTTGCAATAATACTAACCCTAAACCAGCTCAATTACTCATAAAAGCAGACAATACAACTGTAGGTGCACTCAATGTTTTTCATCCAAAACCTAAAACTATTGATTTAGAATGGTTTTTTGTTGAGATTTCAGGAGAATATAGAGGTAAAAATATTGACGAAGATGATTTAAAAAACAAAGCAGACAAAACGAAACTAGAAACTTTATTAAAAAAAGGATTAAACCCTGCCTTAATAGATATTAATATTAAAAACGCTGTGGCATCTACCATTAATTTAGAATCTCAAAAAGAATATTTCAAAACAAATGGAGTTATTAAAAAAGCAGATAGATTCCATTATATAGAAAATAGCAAAAAAGAACTTTTTGTAGCAACACTTAAGAAGGAACATAATATTAATAAATCTATTCTTTCCTTATTTTTAGTCAATAGAAGTTGCCTTAACACAGATGCATTGGGAGAAAATGGCGGAGCTTTTGATGTTATTGCTGGCTTTTCACCAACAGGAACAGGTATCGCCTATGGTGTTCTTGATGAAAAAGGAAACTTATTGCCTACTGCCATAATGCACGAAATAATGCACGCTTTAGGATTGCAACATAGCTTTAGCACAAAGGCAACGCATACTTTTGAGGCAAAGAAAACCAACAACTATATGGATTATAAAGACAGTAAAGAATTTACTTGGAAATGGCAATGGAACAAACTTCACACATATTCATTTTTAAAATAATTAGTATGCGATTATTAAATATTTTTATTGCACTACTTATCTTTTCCTGTAATTCGGTGCCAAAAGATTATTTAGTGAATAGTTCAATTTGTAATTACAACGATTCTATTTTTAAAATTACTAAAGATGATATAACCCTCAATATTATTGATTTTAAAAAGAGATATAATAATAAGGACACTATCTTTATCGATAATAGAAACTTTAAAAATCAATACTGGAATTTAAGTAATGGCTATATAACAAACCAACAAAAAATTAAACGTTAGTAAATGGATTGGGTTCTATAAAAACGGGAAAGTTGAGAGTGTTCACTTTAGGCATAATAATGGAGACAACAAAATTTATAACGAAACCTATTACGATAATAAAGGCAACATAGAGAAAGTAATAAACCACGAAATAGGCTACACTATATGTTGGGCAGAAGCTATAGAAATTGTAAAAAAAATAGCTAAGAAAGATATTAAAAAATATAAAATAGATACCTTTTATTTATTGAGAACGGATTTAAACGAATTTCCGAATTCAAAACCAGAATGGAGTGTTTCAATGAAAGGCAACGAAGCATATAATGAAAGAAACACTAAGTTCTATACAATTGATGGTGTTACTGGAGCGTTAAATAAAACTTATACTGTCAGACAAATATATGATAGTTT
The DNA here is from genome assembly GCF_042427585.1 of Mariniflexile ostreae. Taxonomy (NCBI): domain Bacteria; kingdom Pseudomonadati; phylum Bacteroidota; class Flavobacteriia; order Flavobacteriales; family Flavobacteriaceae; genus Mariniflexile; species Mariniflexile ostreae. The sequence goes on from NZ_JBHMFC010000034.1 coordinate 8,895, forward strand.
AGATGACTAACATACAGCCCAGTTGCCAACAGCGTGTATGGGTGATGACCTGTTCTCGCCTACTTGGAAAATCCTACGCATTTTCCTCTGGCCAGTACCTATTTATAATTGTCCGTAATGAACCACGCCAATACTCATACACCGCATATAATGAATTTTAAGAATGTTTTCAAAACTTCATTCTAATAATCAAAAAAGCTCAAAATTAGAAGCTTGAATATTTAATAATTACAACCATTATCAGCTTGTTCTTTCTTAGGTATGAAACAGATACTATTAAAGACAGAATATCAAGTAATAAGGAAAACCAATTTGTATTAAATAAAAAGGAGGAGGTTTTATTATTTTAGCTGCTGATAAAAGAAATGAACTGGAGTTGCTCGCATACTCTTATGAATTTTCTTTTCCTTTGAACAAAAAGAAATACGTGATGGATTACCGAAATGGAAATAAAACGCTACAAAGCAAATAATAGAGCTATGAGAACTATATTATAGTATTAATTCCATTTTTAGTTATGAACTGTGACGAAGAAAAAGTTAGTGATTTTCTAGGTCCTAAAGGTGTCTGCTTAGTATTAACTAATAAAAAGATAGCAACTTACTAAACTCTGAAACAGAAAGTGAAATTGACTTTGAGAAAGTTAAATCTTAAAAATGCAGCTTAACTTATAATGCGGATTTTATTTGCAAGTCTACAGGGGGTTAAATGAAAAATCAGAATTAAGACAAGAAGACTTTCCCGATATAAAATAATGAAACTATAAACGACAAATCAATACAACTGTTAATGGTAAACCAAAAAACACAATTGAATACTGCCGAAAGAATTGATGATTATTCAAGACAGTTAAAATATTTACTTATTTTAGGTAATGAGATTTTACAAAAAGACGGTGTTTTTAAAGAAAGTGATTTTTTCCCAAAGTTAAGACAATTTATAGTCTTCTATAATGAAACGCATTCTAAGCTTTTAGAGATTATAGACCGCCGAAAAGAGTCTAGTTTAGTAAGTTCTATAGCACTGAGTCCTAAGTTGTATTTTTTTAACTATCAGCATCCTGCGCTTCCAATTTTCGCATTACTTATTATTTTTCCTATCTTAGGAACTGGTTACTTCATCTTTAAATATTTATATGTAAAAAAACCAAGCTTAAGCTAAGGCTTATACTACAAAACCTTTCCTCTTTAGAATATATTATTAAAAACGACCCAATGGACATATCACCAAAAAGTTAGACCATATTTGAAAGCGCATAATAATAACGACACACATTGCCCAAATCTTTCATAAAATATGGAGCTATTAAAAAGTTATTTCAAAACCGATAGCCTTTCCATACATTAAAAAAACCACCATACCAACAAAAAACGGAGTTAAAGTAAATGCCCCGCACTCATCTTCAACCTTTGTGTACATACATAACGAAAACACTTTTAAGCCACCACTAATTACACATGAAAGCCTTGCCATTTATAACGTACAAAACCCTTAGCACAATAGAAAATAATGAATTAAACTATAATTTTTTAGGCCTTTATCATAATTTATTATATATTTAAGAATACAACTTAGGGTCTATCACTTTAAAAAATATAAACTAAAAAACCGAGAGATGGAAAAAAATTGGATTATAGCAATATCCCTTTTTTTAATATTCACTTTTCTTTTTTGGAGGCTCACTAGTGGGCATTTCAAAAAAGAATATGGAAAAAAGCTATGGTCTCAATGGGTAACAAGGCTTTTTTATTGGCAAGGAGCCATATACACCAGTACGGGAATTACTATTCTGGTCATGTTTATTTTAAAAAAAGCCCATGTTTTAACTTTTTAGACGTTTAAAAACATCCATGCTAGAGCAATAGCGTAATCATAAATTATTGTAGCGTTTTGCACGAACAACTCCTATCATTAAATACACACATATACATACTCCTTCTAAATAAAACTTAACCATAAAATCTATACATCGCATACACAAAATGGTTTTAAATTATTATTTTTTAGGTGATGTTTTACTACACTTCCTTTTGCTCTATATGTATAGCTTGTATTTGCTAACTTACAAACTCAAATCATCCACATATAAACTCTCTATTGGCTTGGAATAACCAATAAATCTGTGCGTTCTTTTATCAAAATGAAATAGCTTAGCCGTTGTAATAATAACGAGATTTTAAAATATTAAATATGGGCGATTTTTTTCCTGATCAAAGATATACGAGTTCTGGAGAACCCGAACTAGGCATTGGCATCGTAACAGACGTTACCAAAGGAAAGGTCCAAATGTATTTTCCTGTGGCAGACGAAACACGCCTATACGCTATGGAAAGTGCTCCATTACGCCGAACTGTTTTCAAACCAGGAGACACCATAGTAGATAAGCAAGAGCAATCTATGCTAATTGAACGCGTTAAGCTTGAAAACATGCTGTATGTATACTACGGGAACAATACCCAATGGCATGAAGCAGAGCTTTACGGAGGGACTATTACCCATAGCGTGGATGATCGGCTTTTTATAGGAGATGTCGATACACCAGAACTGTTTGCTTTACGCCGAGAAACGCTTTACCACAATTACAAAAGAAGCATATCGCCCGTCCATGGATTTGTTGGCGGTAAAATAGATTTAATTCCGCATCAACTTTATATTGCACATGAGGTCAGTTCTCGATTTGCACCTCGGGTATTGCTATCGGATCAAGTTGGTCTTGGAAAAACCATTGAGGCTTGCTTAATTTTACATCGCTTATTGGTAAACGGACGCTTATCTAGAGTACTCATCGTTGTTCCCGAATCGCTCTTGCACCAGTGGTTTGTGGAGGTCTTGCGAAAATTCAATTTATGGTTTAATATTTTCAACGAAGCACGTTGCGCCGCTCTTGAAAATAGTGCTCCAGACGGCAATCCTTTTCTCGACGATCAACTCATTATCTGTAGCACGGCTTTTTTAGCAGCTTCAAAAAAACGAACACAACAAGCTGTGTCTGCCACTTGGGACATGCTTATTGTAGACGAAGCCCACCACCTAGAATGGTCTATTAATCATGTTAGCCCAGAATACCGAGCCGTAGAACAATTAAGCCAAGCAACAAAAGGACTACTGCTTCTTACCGCTACTCCAGAACAACTGGGAACTGAAAGTCATTTTGCACGACTTCGACTGCTGGATCCTGTGCGATATAGTAATTACAATGATTTTATGAATGAATCTGAAGGCCATAAAAACATTGCAGATATCGTTGAAGCATTATCACAAGGACAAGACTTAAAGCCGAAAGCCATAAAACGGTTAGAAACGATTTTTTCTAAAGAAAAAATGGCTGCGTTAAACCTTAAAGACAATACCATTAAGCACCACCTTATTGAAGATTTACTCGATCAACATGGCCCAGGCCGGGTTTTATTTCGAAACACACGATTAGCGATGAGTGGATTTCCTAAACGAATAGCACATCTAGCGCCTATTCTGGCAAAAAACAACAATAAACTCTGGATAGAACGCGTAACACATGAGTTTTCTTTTGAACTATTAAATACTTCTGCAACTGAAAAAGAGCAGCGTTTTTGGTTTGATAAAGACCCTCGGGTAGAATGGGTTTTAAATAAAATGACAGCGGTATATCCTGCAAAAATCCTACTTATATGTTCCTCCAAAGAAAAAGTTTTAGCTTTAGAAGCCGCCATTAGCAAAGCCATAAACCTTAATGTAAGTGTTTTTCATGAAGACCTATCTCTAATACAACGTGATAAGAACGCTGCATGGTTTGCAGAACATGATAGTGCTCAAATCCTCTTGAGTTCGGAAATAGGAAGTGAAGGTCGCAATTTCCAATTTGCACATCACCTTATTTTATTCGACTTGCCATTTCATCCAGAATTATTGGAACAACGCATAGGCCGACTTGACAGAATAGGACAAGAAAAAGACATCCATATTCATATTCCATATATTATTGGGAGTCCACAACACCTAATTACAAGATGGTTTCATGAGGGTTTAAATGCCTTTAACGCTAACCTTGAAGGTGGCAATCTCATTTCCAAGCACTTTAGTGAACGTTTACTTAAAATTACCAAAATAGCTTCATTTGAAACTGCAACACGCGAACTTGAAAGCCTAATTTTAGAAACCGCCGATTATCAAAAAGAACTTAAGAAAAACTTAGCCGAAGGGCGCGATAGGTTAATGGAGATGAATTCATTCCGACCTAAAGTAGCTAAAAAACTGATTAAACAAATTCAAACGGAAGATAAAGACCATACACTTGAACTTTATCTAACAAAAGTTTTTCAACACTTTGATATAGAAATGGAAGATCTTGCTCCCCGAACCTATTTACTGCACCCCTCTTCATTTAGCACAGAAGTATTCCCGTCTATTCCGCGAGAAGGAACACAGGTTACATTCGATAGAAAGCGGGCCATTAGTAGGGACGATGTGAGTTTTTTAAGTTGGGACCATCCTATGGCAACGGGAGCGATCGACACCGTATTAAGTTCAACACTTGGTAGTGCGAGCTGTGGTGTGCTTCGGGAAAACGGCCGCCCAGCATTACTTTTAGAACTGGTCTTTGTTTTAGAAACAGCAAGCAAAAAAAGCAATGCCATAGACCGCTTCCTTCCAGACACGCCTATAAGGGTTATTGTTGATCACACTAGAAAAGAAGTTACAGACCTATATTCTGTTGAAATGTTGAACAAAAACTTAATACCGGGTAGCATAAATCCTTTACTGGAAAACGATGCCTTTGTGGATGTCCTATTGCCAAACATGATTTCATCTGCTACAGAAATTGCAAAAAAAACAGGAGAAAAAGAAATTTCAAAAGGACTCCAACGCATGAAACGCACATTAAATCATGAAATAGAACGGCTTACCAGCTTGCAAAAAAAGAATAAACATATTAGAACAGACGAAATTCAAATTGCAACTGAAGAACGTGCAGCACTCTCCATTTTAATAAAAAATGCCCGCATTCGTTTAGATGCCCTACAGCTTATTCAGAAAGCCTAATGGTATCTCCAAAACACACAGGTAACATACAGGTTTACAAATACTAACATCTTCCATATCTCATACACTTTACGATATCTAAACTTCTCATCCATTTAAAAGTGTTACACACTAAGTGTGTACAAAATACCTAAAACAAGTACAAACATCGGCTATGATGATCTAAATAATAAAAACAAACGTATTTAGACCATATGGTACCAGTATACCTGTTTTTAAAACTCAAACGTCTGGCCATAATCAAAAAAAACAATTCGATGTAATAGAAAACACGAATAACACCTGTTTATCAGCCTAATGCAAATTATGAAATTAAAAACTGCGCTTAATGGAGCACAAATAACTATCTCTTTGAATTTATGGAAAAATTAATCCTCCCTCTTCTTCTAAAATATCGAAAACGGAAATTTTTAAGCAAATCATTTCTATGCGTCTTTATAATGTGTTTCGCTTTTATACATGGGCACGCCCAAGACATGACTGTTTCAGGTAAAATAACCGATGCCCTTACTGGAGCATCGCTATACGGCGTAAATATTATCGTTAAAGGCACCACAAAAGGGGTGTCGTCTGATTTAAACGGAAACTACACCATTAATAATGTCGCTCCTGAAAACACGTTGCTATTTTCTTATATAAGTTATTCCGATCAGGAAATCAAAATAGGACTTAAAAATAATATCAATGTGCTTTTAAAACCCGCAGTAGACCAACTCGAGGAGATGGTTATTATAGGGTATGGCACAAAAAAGAAAAGAAACCTAACCGGTTCAATTGTTTCCGTTAACAGTAAAGACATTGACCAAGCCAATGTGCAGGACCCCATATCTGTTTTACAAGGGCGTGCAGCTGGTGTACAAGTTACATCTAGTTCTGGGGCTCCAGGCGGCGGCATGAGCATTAAGGTAAGAGGAAACTCCTCATTAAATTCAGGAAATTCACCTCTTTATGTTGTAGATGGCGTTCCCATAGAGTTCAATACTTTGTCGTCGTTGAACGGCAGTGAAAATTTTGGTCTAAACCCTTTAGCCGACATCAATCCTGGAGATATTGAATCTATAGAAATATTGAAAGATGCTGCCTCCACCGCCATTTATGGTTCTCGTGCAGCAAACGGTGTCGTGATGATTACCACTAAAAGGGGGCTTTCAGGTAAAGCTCAAGTAGATTTAAACATTACTTCTGGCGTTAGCGAGATTCCAAGGAGACTTAGTGTTTTAAACGCGAGTCAATATAGAGCCGTTATTTTAGACTCTTATAAAAACATGGACAACCCTGTAGTTCCAAATGGCATTATTTTAGATTCCTTAAACCCTAAAAATAATGGTGATGTAGATTGGCAAAAGGAGTTACTACGAATAGCCCCTCAATATAAAGTAGATCTATCCATACGAGGAGGGTCCGATGATGTAAAATATGCTTGGAGTTCTTCTTTTCTAAATCAAGATGGCATCATATTAAATTCCAATTACAAACGGGTAACGTCACGATTAAACGTGGATTTTAAAGTATCAGATAAAATCACTTTCGGACAAAGCATTTCGTACACCAATGGTGTTAATAACAGAATTAATGCAGGTGGAACCGAAAACTTAAGTGTTATTCGAGAACTTTTGGTACGTCCTCCTATTTTTGCCATGTATTTACCAGACGGCTCTTATAATGGCTACCAGTTTGGAAGAAGGAACCCTGTGGGACTCGCAGAATTGGCAACACATCTTAATAAAAGCAACCGTATTACCGGCAATCAATATGCCGAGTACGATATTTTGGAAGGCCTTAAATTTAGAACCAACTTAAATTTGGATTATATTTCCATGAAGGAAGACGAATTTATCCCTTCAACCTTAGATTATAGGGAAGGTTATAACTCTGGTGCCGTACGCGCTATCAATAATCTAACCTGGGGCAATGAAACCTATTTAAGCTTCAACACACAATTGGGAGATTCCCACAACCTATCCGCACTTGCCGGATTCAGTTTTCAGAAGTGGCAATACGAGCGCGTTGGTCTAGACGGCATGTTCTTCTCAAGCGATAACATTCCAACGTTAAATGGCGCAGGAACCATTTCCAATCAAGAGATAAACATCACAACAGAGCATTCTATGCTTTCTTATTTTGGTAGATTTTCTTACGATTATAAAGGAAAATATTTGTTTGAAGCCAACCTCAGAACCGATGGTTCTTCTAGGTTTGGCAAAGACAAACGATTTGGATATTTCCCTTCGGCAGCAATTGCATGGCGAATTTCTGATGAATTGTTTTTAGAAAACGTCACGTTTCTAAACGATGCCAAACTACGGTTAAGTATCGGACAAACCGGCAATGAGTCTATTGGCGACTATACATCTCAAGGCGAATTTGCGGTAGGCGCCAATTATTTGGATTATTCTGGCGCCGCTCCCTCGGTGATGCCCAACTCGGGCTTAACCTGGGAAACCACAACCCAATACAACGCTGGTCTGGATCTTTCGTTTTGGAAAAACAGAGTCACTTTTAATGCTGATGTTTATTTAAAAATAACCGAAGACCTATTGTATAACGTTCCTATACCAAGAACTACTGGTTTTTCTTATGTAACACAAAACATTGGAAGTATCGAAAATAAAGGGGTTGAGCTTTCGCTCAGCTCTAAAAATCTTGTAGGAGACTTTCAATGGGACACGAACTTTAACATCAGTACAAATCGCAATATAGTAAAAGACCTCCCTGATAATGTATTGACCAATGGCTTTATTCAAAATGGGAATTATCACATCTTAAAAGAAGGCGAACCTATAGGCACTTTTTATGGATGGAAGTTTAATGGGGTTTATTCCCGTGATGAAGACAATATAAACCAAGTAACCCATGGCGCATTGGGCCCACAGTTTAAAGGAGGCGATCCTATTTGGGATGATCTTAATGGAGATACTATCATTGATGAAAATGACAAACAAATAATAGGAGATGCCACGCCCGATTTTTTCGGCGGGATAACCAACAATTTCTCATATAAAGGCCTGAGCTTAGGCGTTTTTTTCCAGTTTTCTTACGGCAATGATATTTATAGCGAAATCAACCATCAAAGAAATTCGGTGGTTCGATATAACAACCTTTCTACGGATGCCTTGGGCAGATGGAGAAATCAAGGAGACGTTACAAACTTTCCTAAACCCATAAGCGATGATCCATTACATTCAGATAGCCGAATTCAAAGCCGTTGGGTAGAAGATGGTTCTTATATCAAGTTAAAGAATGTAAATATCAGATATCGTTTTCCTAATCAAATGGTTAACGACTGGGGCTTTAGAAAAATAGAAGTATATGCTTCTGCTTTAAACTTAATAACTTGGACACATTACACAGGTTTTGATCCCGACGTGAGTTCGTACAATGGGTTAAGAGAAGGTGTAGACGAAGGTGCTTACCCCCAAAGCCGGACGATAATGCTTGGATTAAATATTGGATTTTAAATAGAAAAAACATGAGACATATAAAATTTTATAAAAAAGTAATTACAGGAGTTCTTATACTCTTCGCGTTCTCCTGTTCGGATGATCTATTAGATAAAGATCCTGTAAGCAGCTTTTCTGGCCAAGGATTTTACAAAACACCAAGTGACGCGCAAGCCGGGGTTTACGGCATTTATGATGCTCTACAATCTACCTGTCGTGTAAATATTGCTTATTGGGGTGAGGGGCGAGCAGACGCCGTGTCTACGAACCACTCGGGAGACCCTGTTGCCTTAAAACAAAACGCGTTAAGCCAATCCATGACCTCAGCACGATGGAACAACATTTACGAAACCATTAGCAGAGCTAACTACGCCATAAAATACATTCCTACAGTTTTTGAGACGGAAAGTGAATTAAGCCTGCAACTTGTAGGACAAGCTAAAGCGCTTAGAGCCTTATCCTATTTTTATGCCGTAAGAGTTTGGGGCGATGTGCCATTAATTACCGAGCCTTATGAAAGTGTGCAACAGGAGTTTTTTATTCCCAAAACAAATAAAGAACTTGTACTAGATAAAATAGTAGAAGATTTGGTTTTTGCTTCCACGCATTGTAAAGAAAATCACTCAGGGGACAAAACACGAATTTTATTCACCACAGGTGCTGCCAATGCGCTATTAACGCAGGTTTACATGTGGAGAAAACAGTACGGAGAAGCCATTGAGGCGGCCGAAAAAGTTTTAGACAATACTCTATATGCATTGGTTCCTATAAACGACTGGTCTAAAATATTTACTTCCGGCTATTCCAATGAAAGTATTTTTGAAGTTGGATATAATGAAACACAAACCAACGCGCTAAGAGTCCTTTATGCCTTAGGTTCGGATAGTGATTATTTTCCAAGTGCCTCATTTAAGGATGCTTTTGAAGCAGGAGATCTTAGAAAGGATTTAATTTATGACACTACAAATGCGAATCCTAAAAAGATATGGAAATTCTTTGGCCAAGGCTTTAATGATGAAAGTCCAGACCCTTCCGATAACAATATCGTACTGATACGCTTGGCAGATATCATCCTGCTAAAAGCAGAAGCCCATGCCAAATTAAACAATCCAGATGAAGCCCTTAAATTATTAAATTTAATTAGAAAAAGAGCCGATATCCCTGAACTAGACGAGGCTCAGGCCGCAACCTTATATGGCGATTTAGAAGCCGCTATTTTACACGAAAGATTAATTGAACTGGCTTTTGAAGGCCACCGCTGGTTTGACTTGGTTAGAACAGGAAAAGCCATTACAGTTATGAATCCTATAAACGGATTAAGTGATGAGGCCAATTTTGTATGGCCTATACATGAAGATGCTCTAAATAGAAACCCAAACCTAGAGCAAAACAATTTTTATAAATAAAATAGGTTAAAAAATTAAATCCAAAAAAAATGAAAAAATATAAAACAACCTCATACGTAAATATTGGTGTTTTTTTTACAGTCGTTTTTAGTCTGTTTTTTAGTTGTGAAACCCAAGATGGGTTTTCATATAAAAAATCAAATTCTAATGCCGATTTAGGTATTACCGCTTGGCAGTATATACAAAACCACGACTCGTTAGTCCTTTTGGAAGAAGCCATAAAACGTACCAACACCCAAGACCTTTATAGCACAGGTACAGACAAAACTTTTATCGCACCTACTAACGAGGCTTTCATGGAGTATCTTCAAAATAATTCGTATCAAGACCTATCAGAAGTACCTATTCCCATCTTGCGAAATGTGCTTAACTACCATGTTGTTAATGCCTATGTATCTTTTGACGACCCTAACCTAATGGAACGGAACAACCCCATTCCTTATCCAAGTGAAAATGGACAAACCCTATTCTTATCACACAACAGTAGTTTTACAGGAATAATAAATGAAGGGACTAGTAAGCAATGGGATATTGTAACCTCAAATTTAAAAGCTTTAAATGGTGTAATACATGTGGTACCCGCTATCGTGTACTTCTCTGCACTTTCATCAGAACCAGACACTCCAGACCCCACTATCGTTAGAGATACTATTTTCCCAATGTATGACACTTATGTGAATGGTGGCAACCAATCTGGAAATAATTTTGGCTCAGACCCGCTTTTAAAAACAAAAAACGTGAGCGGCAATGGCGATTACGATAGAAAATCTTTTTTAATGTACGATTTAAAACACTTCAAAAAAGAAGGTGTTATTGTAGACTTAAAGCTAGAAATTGCCGTAAAGTTTACGCTTGCTAAAGGTGTAGCACTAGATGTTTACAATGTAACCGACACATTATGGACAGAAACGGGCTTAACCTTTAACAATGCGACTTTCCCCACTACAGCACCCGTATCTAGCATCATAACAACTAAAGTAAGTAAGTTTGAATTTGATATGATGGATTATTACAAAAGTTTAAATCATAAGGGGCGTATTTCCCTTATGCTTGACGGAGAGGCCGGAAAGGACGAAACCGACGAGTTCCATTCTTTACAAAACATAGGAGGCTTTAATGCTCCTATGTTAATTGCAAGGCTTTCTGCAGGAAACACCGTATTAGTTTTAGATAAAAACACCGGATTAACAGTAGAAAGTGGCAATGCTTTCGCATTTAACAATAATGTATTACAAGTTACAGGCTCTCCTGCTGGAGATATCACATACACTATAAAAGAAGCACCACAATTTGGTTGGTTAGTGCAAGGTCTCAATATTTTACAAGTAGGCGACACCTTTACACAAAAAGATATCGATGTGATGAACTTAATTTATATCAACAATGGTTCGGGCACTCAAGATAAAATCGAGGTGTCTGCCGAAGACAAGGCTGGAGCTAATTTAAATAACTTCGATATTGATGTAACGATTCAATAATCGAGATACCATCACCTTTTAAATGAAACATACGCTGATTGCTCTTTTATACTTACCCTTCCTAAAGGGAAGTTCATGCAGCAGCTCAAAATAAGAGCCATACCCCATTCACAACCAGAGTCATTAATTTTACTGGTTGTGAATGGCTTCTTTCTGTAAAACAAATGGAAAACCAACCAAATCTAGCCTAGAATATCAGCTTATGTAAAAGTAGGAAGGACTTCTAAATCCAATAAGAATTACGAAACCTTCATTCAGCACCTTATTGAGCTAAAAAAAGATGGCAACACTCAGGTACCCATTACCATAAAGAGCTAGACTAATAATTATTAAAAAAACTATCGTCTAGACAATTAGACCATCCAAAAAATAGTAGTCCACTATCTCAAACAAAGCATATGGCTTTGAAACATTTGCACCTCTAAAATGTTACATTCATTCGGTTTCCTTATCATTTGTTACGCTAATTTTAGCGTTCAATTAAACTATAATAAAACTCAGAAAATGACATTAAAGCAACACCTTCCGTATTTAATTGCATGTTTATTTTTAGTGAGTCTCACTAAAATAAATGCGCAATCCAGCTCCACGGTAGAATGGAAAACTCTTGACGGAATATCAATTCCAATTCCACCGGCCCATCACCCTAGGTTATATCTTCAGAAGGAACATATTCCAGATTTAAAACAAAGGTTTCACAATCCAAAACTTAAACCCATTCTTGATGAATTAACCAAGATGAGCCAAGAAACTGTTTTAGATGACGGAAAAGTAAAAACCTGGAGAGAATACACTAAGCAGCAAGGGGTAACTGTAGAATCTGAATTAAACGCGGCTAAATACCTCACCACTAAAGACCCCAAAATAGGACGTAAAGCCATTACCGATATCCTAACAAAGATGAAAGCCAGCGATTGGCCACAAGTACAAGATATTGCCCGTGCCGCAGGTCGTCTTATGGTATCTGGAGCAGTAGTGTACGATTGGTGCTATGACCTGATTACAGAAAACGAAAAACAGGAATTTGTTGTCGAATTTTTACGTCTAGCAAACATGCTAGAGTGCGGCTACCCCCCCGTTAAACAGACCTCTGTTACAGGACATTCTTCCGAATGGATGATTATGCGTGATTTACTATCGGCATCCATTGCTATTTATGATGAATTCCCAGAAATGTATGAACTTACAGCAAAACGCATCTTTAAAGAACATATTCCTGTAAGAAATTGGTTTTATTCTGGCCATGCTTATCATCAAGGAAATGCATATAACCGTGTGCGCTATTCCGCTGATTTATTTGCCACATGGATTTTTGACCGCATGGGCGCCGGTAACGTATTCAATCCTGAACAAGGTGAAATGCCTTATTACTGGATTTATTCACGCAGACCAGACGGGCAATTCTTAGGCAGCGGCGATGTTAACTACTCCAGAAGCGGCATTTCTTCTCTTGCTTTACCAGGCTTACTTGCTGGTGGTTATTACCAAAATGAACACTTTAATTATGAATATGAACAACGACCAAATATTGCGAGTATAGATTTATTCTTTGAGTTTTTATGGAAAGACACCTCGTTAGGAACAAAAAAACCAGATGATTTAGCTTTAACACGATATTTTGGAAAGCCGTTTGGCTGGATGATTGCCAGAACGGGATGGGGGGATAACAGTGTTATTGCCGAAATGAAAATTAATGAGTATAATTTCCTTAACCATCAACATCATGATGCGGGGAGTTTCCAAATCTATTACAAAGGGCCTTTAGCTATCGATTCTGGCATGTACCAAGGCTCATCCGGAGGCTATAATAGTCCGCATAACAAAAATTATTTTAAACGTACCATTGCGCATAATAGTTTACTAATTTATGATCCAAACGAAACCTTCGAATCTATGGGGTATGGTGGTAGCGATAAATCACCAACGGTTGCCAATGATGGCGGCCAACGCTTACCAGGCAACGGATGGAACCCACCTCAACACTTAGAAGACTTGTTAAATAAGGATTATAAGACCGGTGAGATTTTGGCAAATGATTTTAGCCCAAGTACTACTGCTCCCGATTATTCTTACCTAAAAGGTGATATTACTGAAGCCTACAGCAATAAAGTGAAAGAAGTGAAACGGTCTTTTACGTTTTTAAATTTACATAATGATAAGACACCAGCTGCCCTTATTGTTTTTGATAAAATTGTTTCTAGTGATAAATCCTTTAAAAAGTTCTGGCTATTGCACAGTATAGAAGAACCTAAGATTAACCACAATACTTTTGAAGTTACACGAACATTAAATGACGACTCTGGTAAATTAATAACCTCAACGCTACTGCCTTCTGCCGAAGACTTAGAAATCAAGTCTGTTGGTGGCGAAGGAAAGGAATTTTGGGTGTTTGGAAAGAACTATCCCAACGAGCCTACACGTCGCCCTGATGTGGCAAACGAAAGAGGTGCTTGGCGCGTAGAACTATCGCCAAAAACAGAAAAGGAAACGGATTACTTTTTAAATGTTATCCAAATAACCGACAATCAAAACAAAAAACCATTATTGGTTTCAAAACTTGAAGGAGAAAAAACTATTGGTGTACAAATTGACGACAGAGTCGTAATATACAGCCATGCGTCTCAAATTTTAGAAACTGACTTTTCTTTTTCTTTTGATGGAAAAGGTACTTTTAAAATTTTAGTCACCGATTTAAAATCTGGAAATTGGGAGATTAAAAAAGGAGGGAAGACTTTAGAGTCTAAAAAAGTGGAAGAAACGAGCAGCACCGTTTATTTTGAAGGTAAAAAAGGAACCTACACATTTGTAAAACAATAGGTTTACTATAAAGTACATTTTTAAAGACCGCTTGAAAAGGCGGTCTTTTTTTATGCGCAATAAGTAGAGCATTTGAGTCTGTTTACAACTTCATATTCAGGTCATGCCTGACAACACTACTTCAATACCTTCTCTTTATACCTTTACCTAAATAATTATGTTAGCGGGTGATGTCTGTCATAGACCTTCTAAGAAATTTTAGACTCAGTCAAAACCAAATTTGGGTATTATGAAATCCTTAAAAATGACCCTTAATACCTGTTTTGATGCGATAATATTCTTATTTGCTTAATTTATGGCACTAAACCTCATCCTCCTAACGACTAAGGCCACGTAAGGAATATCTTCCACTGTATGTCATCCTAAGGCTTAAAGGGGTTGGACATCTTAATGCTTTCAAAATAAATTAAGCTTAACGCTTTGAATATCAAAAACAACACATACGGCTTTACTAATCGCTATATACAAGCTAAAAAAAGTCAACTGCACGTTCAAGCTCTTTTAATTCCCTTCCCTCTCCAAGAATAATATTCAACATAAATAAGTGAGGAATGACTAAATCAGTTCAAACTAAAATTGAAAACGAAATAAAATCAATGAAAAGAGGGACTATTCTATTCCCATCTAACTTTGATGATATGGGAAATGTTGAAGTTGTAAAGAAATCATTATTAAGACTTGAAAACAAAAAATTCTTAGTAAGACTAGCTCATGGAATATATTTATCCCCAAAACAAGACAAGCTTTTAGGAGTTTTATATCCTACAATAGAAGAAATTGCACTGGCAATTGCCCACCGAGATAAGACGCGAATTATTCCAACAGGAACAACAGCACTTAATAAGTTGGGGCTGTCAACTCAAATTCCAATGAACATGGTTTTCTTAACTGACGGCGCTCCAAGAACTATAGTGGTTGGCAAAAGAACAATAAAGTTCAAGCGAACATCTCCAAAAAACTTAGCTGTAAAAAGAGAAATTACAAGTTTAATTATTCAAGCGCTTAAGGAAATTGGAAAAGACAATGTAACAGCAGAGCAATTAGAAAGAATTAAAATACATCTTGAAAAAGAAAAACAAGATATTATAGAACATGATGCTAAACTAGCTCCTGTTTGGATATCAAAAATCCTGAAGAATAATTAAATATGAAAGCGTTTATAAAGCTTAGTAAAAAAGGTAAACAGAACATATTCAATCCAGTCAGTGAAAAAACTGGACTTCCATCTTCTGCAGTTGAAAAAGATTGGTGGGTAACTTTATCATTGAATATTATATTTTCATTGCCTTATTCAAAACATATTGTTTTTAAAGGAGGAACCTCTTTGAGTAAAGCATGGAATTTAATTGAACGTTTTTCAGAAGATATTGACTTAGTAATTGACAGAAAATATTTAGGTTTTGAAGGGGAGTTAAGTAAAACTCAAGTTAAAAAATTACGTAAAGCCTCTTGTTCCTTTTGTTTTGACCCCTATAAAACAGGAATAAGCCACCGCAAGTTCAAGCACATTTAAAGTTTTTTCGCTCCTCATAAATTTAAAAGAGCTTTCTCTAAGGTTAGTAAGACTGTGGAAAGAAAAGATAAAAACAAAATAGCTATATTTAACTAAGTAATCAACCGAAATGAGAAAGTAATCTTTAACTGCCCCAAGTTCCTCTTAGACTATTCTAATCGATTGTTAAAAATTAGGCGGTTTTCTAATCAGTATTAGCCTTTTAAGGAAAAAGCAAAAACCCAAGTAGTCTTTATGCTTCTTGGGTCCCTAGCTTTTTTATACTGTAATGTCTCACGACTATATGATCCTCCTTATAAATCCATCTCGTATACTAATCCTGCCATCTTCATAAAAAAATCAATAAAAGCTATTGTTTCATCATTCGTTTAATAGTTTGATGGCCATCAATATTCATTTTAATTAGGTATGGGCCTGTAGCCAGTTTATCGGTAAGGATTTCTACGGTTTGATTTTCTCTATAACCCTGTGAAAAGATAGTTTGACCTAAAACAGTAATGATTTGCACCTCTGCTTTTTTATAGCCATCATGGATTTTAAAATTTATAACCTCACTAAACGGATTAGGATATAAAGTAGGGCCTTTCTTAGATGCAAGCTCATTGTCACTGATAGATAATGAAGCCACCACTGTAATATGGTTAATAGAAACGGCAGCCCCTCCCAAGTTATCGTATGCTTTTGCCAGTATTGAACGTGCCCCAAGAGGTGCTGCAGTCCATTCATAGGTATATGGTGCCGCAGTAGCAGTATGTAATAATCTATTGGTTGCGCCATCACCATCAAAAAATTCAACTTTAGTAATAGTACCATCCGTATCACTTGCGTTTGCCGAAATGGTAATAGTTGTTCCTTCAACAAATTCTGCGCCATCTGTAGGAGCGGTTAAACTTACCGTTGGGTTTACATTTGTACTCGGGTTGGATTCTGGATAAACCACACGGAACAACTCTCGTTTGTTAATATATAAATCTGTATTAGGACTATAATTAAGCGCTTGAACGGGGCTATTTCCTGCTCCTTTTAAAGCCACTGGAGCGCTAAATGTTATACCTTCGTCTGAAGACGATGTTAACTGCCCTACGTTGTTTATATTTCGAGAAAAAACATTAATCTGTCCTCCTGTATACGTCATAGGTGGCCGCGTATGGTTGGCAATATTTTCAGATAAAATATTATCCACCCTTGTCCAAGATGCCCCATTCCAAGTGGCTATATTAACCACATAACTAGGGTTTGTTTGGCTAAAATTAGGAGCTGTATTATACGGATACATGACCACTGGGTGCCCCAGACTGTTTACGGTAACTTGTGGTGTTTGTATCTCGGTATATGCATCGCCCCACACGTGTTCTCCTGGGTAAAATTTATCGGCATCAGCGGTATCTACATCAATAGGAATATTAACCTGACCGCCATCGGCCTTATAATACTTATTGGCCGAAACATCATAGCGAACGTAAGTCCCCTTTTGAAACGTATTGTCACCTGAATGCTTCTGCGACCATGCCGTTACAATATGTAAATTATTATCATTATCGGCATATAAATTACTCATGTATGCATTTCTACCATCTTGTTTTTTCACTAAATCCATAGTCCACGTTTTCGTGGTGTTATTCCAATGGTACAGGTCTTGCTTTTCGTTATGTTGCAACCCCTTGAGTTCGCCGTTTTTATAATACCAGGCTGTTCGCCTTAAAATCACAAAAACATCACCATTTGTTGTTGTTGCAGCAACAGGGTAACTATATGTTTTTAGCTCCAAACCAGTATCATTATAACCAGGAAAGGTATTCCCAAAATCGCCAAATGAAGTATAAGCTCCTGGAGACAAGGACCTATAGTATTTCATTTTGTCATTATGCATCCCTATCCAAACATGAATATAGCCATCTCCATCCACAGCTATCGTGGAGTCGTTATGACCTTCATCATTATCACCATTCCTATTATCGGTAGCGATGGTATGGAATAAGTTACCAGACCAATCTTTGGCTCCCGTATCTAAATTATAGCGGCATATTCTGGCCCAATACATACCTCCCAAACTGTCATCAGCGACATTATCAACATAAAGTATATATACCAAATTATTATGGTAAGCAAAAGAAGCTTCATTTCTGGTATTTACTTTTTGTCCGTAATTAACTAACGACGTTGTAGTCTGCCCTGAAACATTTAAGGTGGCCAGTACTAAAAAAAGGCAAGCAAATAGGCTGTGTAATTTTATATTCATAATGGTTAAAAAATTAATTAATAATAAATTAAAATACTAACCTCGAAACTACAAAACATCCCCTCCCGAAATAAGGTGCAAATGATTCCAAAACAAGTGCTAAATGTTCCTAACACATACAACCAGAACTTATAAACAGTACGTTAACACTAACTTTTCATCTCTAATCTAACCAATACGGAATGCTATCATTCTTTTTCCATTCGTCAATTTTATGGTCAATTTCATCGCCATCCCACTTCGTTTTTCCAACAGGTAGCGCAGCATTTTTTGGTATCCATTTTTTATGGTCTTCAATAATGCTTTTATATGCTTCGTTTGAAGCTAAGTTTATGTGCTCCCCTGGGTCCTTAGTATGGTCGTATAACTCCTCGCTGCCATCCCTATACTGTATATATCTATAATCTTGGCTTCTTATAGCATAATTTTTATAACGCCAACTGCTTACCACAGGATAAGGCCAATCTGTTTCTGGATTTTCAATAAGTTTCTTTAAACTATTGCCCTCTAAATGCTCTTGCTGTGGCAAATTACAGAGGTCTACCAAGGTGGGATATATATCCAATAAACTCACAGGTTTTGAGCAATCTTCACCGTTTGTTTTACTATCAGGAGTGAGGATGTAAAAAGGCACTCGTGTTGACTCTTCCCATAAACTCATTTTTCTGAAATTCATTTTCTCTCCAAAACTTTGGCCGTGATCAGACCATAAAACGATAATGGTATTGTCTGCATATTTACTATTTTCTAAAGCTTTTAATACGCGCCCCAGCTGATCATCAACAAACGAAACACATGCTAAGTAAGAATGAACCAAATGCCTCAAGTAGTCATCTCCCATACCTTTTACGGCTTGATAATCTCCCATATTGGAAACCCCATAATTATAAGCTATGGATTTTCCTATTAATGGAATATCTGTCATTTCATCAACAGGAATTTCAGGTACTTTCAACTTGTCCCTATCATACATTTCAAAATACTTACGTGGTGCGGTATAAGGCACGTGAGGCCTCACAAAACCTACCGAAAGGAAAAACGGTTTTGTATGATCTTCTTGAAGCTTATCAATGGCATACTCCGCAATAAACTCATCATACATTTTTCCTTCTGGCATATCTGCCTCATCTAATGGCCCACCACAAAGTGAGTGGTTATCCTTTAGTTTATCACCATAAAATCTTTTCAATTGACTGCCTTCTTTAGGAAATGGGTAAAATTTATACCCCCCATAACCTTCTCCTCGCTCATAATCGATAGGTCTTAATTTTTCTTTATACTCTGGTAGTACGTCGTCCCATAACGCATGCATTAAAAACGGATAATCTGTAGCACCTTTATGAAATATTTTTCCAGCGCAATATGTAGAATAGCCATTATTTTTAAACAACTCAGGAAGCATTTGCTTATTTTCCATTACGTTTTCATAAGAAGCCACCATAGCATCATGATCATTAACAAGTGAATACCATCCTGTTGTTGTTGGATGTAAACCACTTAGTAAAGAGTTTCTTGAAGCAACACATACAGCCATAGACGCATGAGCATTTGTAAACTGTGTACCTAAACTGGCTAGTTTATCCAGATTTGGAGTAATTACTTGTTTATTTCCACCTAGGCTCCCTGTCCAATCGTTTAAATCATCTATGGCGATGAACAACACGTTAGGCTGCTGTTTCTGCTTAACAGACTTATCACTGTTACAGGATACGGCCAACACCAGTACCATTAACAACATAGGATATATAAGTTTTACCATAGTTCTTTAATTATTATTTTTTTGAATCGTTTTTATCTTGCTTAAAAGGTACTAGCACCATAATCTGGAACAAGCGTATTGACAGCTGCACCTCCAGCTATATCAATTTTACCGTTTTTATTCCTTTTGATGTTGTAACCTGCATGACTAAAACATGATGTTCCGTAATCATGTTTTCTGTTATCGGTAGCCGCACTTTAAAAGAGGTTCCATCATAAGATTGAACACTTATTTGTTGCCCTAGAACATTATAAATTTCAATTTTAAGAATGGTGCTCTTATCTTTAGTCTCAACAACACTATAATTAGTAATGGGTACTGGATACACGTTTACCAAAGTGTTCTTACTATATTCAGGGGTATTTACAGACAGCGTATTTTTCTCTAAAGTTAATACAATTGGAGAACCCGCGTACATTTGTTCTTGATAACCATACAAAGCTCCATCGCCAGTACTAGGAAGAGCAATTACAATTGTAGACTCGGTAGTTCCATTGGAAGTTACCACAACAGACTCTCCTGCGAAAGGGGCAATACCAGCCAAATTATACGTATAAGTATGTGGCTTTAGAGCCCCTGATAGTTTTATCGTTATTTCTGAAGTATTCAAATCATGCAGCGGATCGACAACAGTTAAACGGATGTCGTTTGGCGTTTCTTTTATCATTATTAAAGCAGGTTTATCTACTTCTATAAATTCCCCCATATCTAAATTAATTCTTCCCGCTTGATAAAAAGAAGCTTGTTTAAGCTGCTCCACATCATCTGTAATGGCGTGATATTTCCCATCAGAAATATAACTTTTAACATGCGTTATGTAATTTGATAATAAGTTGGGCATATCTGCTAAAGCGGCATTTGCAACCATCACATAGTTATAACCATCTTTAGTTCCCGAAGCTGGGTTTACACCATGGTCTAAAGCTAAAATATAATTTATGCTTTTTGATAGTCCTAAATCTGTCGCTGTAATATGGATATGGCTTCCTGTTTTAATCAATAAATTTTGATTTGGTTTAGGGAACACCAAATATCCCTTATTGTTATGGTGAATCCAAGTTGGTCCTGATAGAGACTCAACCAGATCAACACTAGACCCATCCGAAATCGTTTTGGTAGTGCCGTTTATATGATAAGTGATGGTGCCTAATTGCTCAGACTGGTCGATGGTTGTAACAATCTGTTTCGTGCCAGATGAACCGCTTTTTCTCTTTATACCCGTCCCAATAGCTGTACCATATTTCCCGAACAAATGATATGATTTTAAAGCTTCTGCACTGGTATAAGTATCTATAGGTTTATGGTGGTATCCTGACATGCCATACGTTCCATCGGCTAAAATTCCAGAAAAAACATTACCCCCAGGTAAAGCGGCAGATGCACGCCCCGTAGGCATGGCATCTGTACGCCACTCTTCTGTAACACCGGGAACAACATGCCAATCGAAATTTCGCAACACCTTTTGATTGTATTCATTCCCCGTTACACGTAATAAAAAAGGGCCACTTCCGGCATGCCATGATTTTCTTATTTTGTCAAAATCTTCAGCACCAGAAGTTCTTACGGATTTGTTTTTTACTGAAAAATAATAATTATTAGCGCCATCTTCATTTCTATGTACCAAATAATCAGCATTCCAAAAAGAAGTAGTTTCTGTGTGGGTATGTGTGCCGCTTATTAAGTTTGATCTTAAACTTAATAAATCTGTTTCATTAGAAATAACGGAAGTAGAGCCTTTGGCATCTATTAAATCATTAATAGCATTCTTAATATCCTTCGACCCGAATTGTGATAAATCAGAAAAAAAACTGCGTCCAGTTATCAAAAAATCTAATGCGTTTTTGTAGATCATTCTTCTGTATGAATAATCTATCCGATCGGACACAAACTGCAAGCTCTTATCATGCATTTTAAAAGGCGTGTTTTTATAATATTTGGCAGCATCTGTATTAGACGTCATCCATTCAAAACCATAAGCCACCATGGCCACATCGGAGGCATCATCACTTTTATGATGCGTTACGGTACCATCGGGATGAAAGCCTGCTTGACTAAAAAACTGTGTTGGCGTAGCCATGCGTCCAAACCAATGTTTCAAATCAGCCACCACGCCGTTGGGCGACCAATTATGGGCAAATGTTTTTCCCTGCAAGGGGGTGTTATTGTAATAATCGTCATACCAATATGGTACATACGTCATGGGCCTATTATAATCTGCCCATAAAATGGGCATGGTCATTAAGGTACGCATACGATGGCCTAAATTGGCATCCGCCCATGCGCCTTCAGAATAATTTAAGTTTGAGATGTTCTTCCATTTTCCATTATCATCATCCATTACTCTTAAGCTAGGAACAATGGAAAAAAACAATTGATGAAAACGCATTACCGCATTAAAGACCTGTTGTGCTTCTGCATCATTAGCCTCAACTTCTTTTAAAAGCTCTGGCCAAACATGTAATAAAGGCGCGCCTAAAGCGTCTATAGCACGCCATTGATGGGTTAAAAAGCTATGACTTAAATACCCAGGCCCATTCATTTTACTAATGCCGTCGCCTAACTCTGTTCCAATAGGAATTCCACCAACCTGTAAGTCATTCCCATAAATAGGCACATTGTTCATATACTGCAATAACGCTTTGTAAATTACACGTTTTAAGCGCTCCATATTTACTGTGTTTCCACTAGGAAGGCCGTAAGTTGAAGATTTTGCATAAGCATACCCCAGTCCTCCAATAAGTTCTGAAACCGCTTGATATTCCTTTTCCAACGCACCACTAGAAAATGTAGAAGGATGATTGGTGTAAAACATAAAGCCCGAAAAACGTCCGTTATTATTTTCTAATGCTGTTATGGTACTGGCCAATTTACTTTCAGAAAACTTAGTTCGCCCATACAACCGAGATTCTGATATCGTAATGGGCGTATAATAGTCTTTTAATTGTGCCCAAAGTGTTTTTTCTACAACGTGAACAACGATACTTGTTGTTGCTTTAACTACAGCTCCATCTTTTAATGTTATAGTTAAATTATAATCTTGAGCATTTCCTGAATTTTTACCGGTAGCTATTTTAAGCACACCAAAAATGCGTCCTCTATTATCAAACTCGGTTTCTATTTCAAAAATATCTGTTGTGCTACTTTCTATATAAAACTGATAAGATATTGGAATAGGAGTGCTTTCTACATCTTTATTACGTTTAAGATTTACTTTTCCAATTACTTTCTCACCTGCTGGCTTATGGATCGCTATATCAAAATAATTAGAGAACAGCACTTCTTGAGCTTCTATGCCGACACTAAATAAGATACAGAGTATTATAAAAATAGTTATTTTGGACGTATTCATTCTTCTTCGTTTTAGTGTGTGTTATTAATATGTAATACCCAAATCGTTGGTTCTAACTTCTTTTAATTTTAATTCTAATGCCTTTTTAAAAGATTTTATTGTTTTTGCATATTTAGGCTTGTTGGCCACATTGGTAAATTGTTTAGGGTCGTTAACCATATCATATAATTCAATACCATAGGAAGCATCCTCACCGTACTGGATATAAGCCCATTTTTTAGTTCGTAATAAAAACTCATCACCTCCATTTGACACGCTAAATGCCATATCACGAACTTTATAATTGGGGTTCTGTAGCGTTTCTTTAATGTTTTTACCCTGTAAGTGTTTAGAGGTTTCAATGCCTGCTAAATTTGCTATCGTAGGATATAGATCCAGAAGCTCTACAAACGAATGGCAAACAGCAGCCTTTTCACCCGGCATTTTAATAATTAGCGGTACTCTAACAGACTCTTCATGCAAACTTCTTTTCATCCAGAATTTATGTTCTCCAAGATGGAAACCATGATCTGAAGTAAAGACAACAATCGTATTATCTTCCAATCCTTCATCCTTTAAAGCCTCAAGCACTTTTCCTACTTGAGCATCCATAAAGGCTACTGATGCATAATACCCCGCAACAGCTTTTTGTTCTTGTATTTCCGACATTTGCCCATTCACAGAGGTAACATAGTTTATGCCTTTTTCTGGAATATCTTCCCAATCGCCATTTACAGCTTTTGGCAACTTTATAGCTTGGTAAGGATACGGTTCAAAATAAGATTTTGGTGCCACAAAAGGCACATGCGGGCGTACAAAACCAACCGCCAAAAAGAAAGGCTCGTTTTTGTGCTTTTTAATTAATTCTACCGCTTTTTTAGCCGTTTTACCATCCGAATGCACCAAATCGTCACCCTCTGCCTTTACAATGGTCATAACGTTCCCTCCCTTTCTTTCTATGTTACCATCAGGGTTTCCCTGGACTAGTTCGGCTTCACCTTTTGTTCGCCATTCATCGCCTTGGCTGTTGTATCGCTCTCCCCATGAAGCCTCATCATCTTGTCCATTGGTCCCTTCTTCTATATCTATAGGCACACCCATGTGATATATTTTACTCACTCGTGCAGTGTAATACCCCTTATCTTTAAATAACTGAGAAAAGGTTTTTCGTTGATCTCCAATAGCCTCCCTGCCGCTTACATAACCAAATGTTTTAGTCGCATTGGGATAATATCCACCCATTAAAGACGCTCTTGAAGGACCGCATACAGGATACTGACTATAGGCCTTGGTATACCGAGTACCCTCTGCTGCTAATTGGTCAATATTTGGAGTATTGGACGCTTTGTTTTCATATGAAGAAACGGCCGTAGCGGTTAAATCGTCTGAAATGAGAAATAAGACGTTATACTTTTTTTGTTGAGCGCTTAATATTGTAAAGCCTAACAATGCGAAAAACATAAGCCCCTTTTTTGTGATTTTCATAATTCAGAAATTTTAAAACTATTAAAAGCTAATATTAAAACGCCGCCAATTCTCTACTTTTTGTCTATATCTAAAACTATAGGCGCACCTGCATACATTTGCTCTCTATAATCATAAAATGCACCATCTTCGTTATCGGGTAACATAATAGTAATAGTAGAGTAGTTTCCGTTATTTGTAACCACAGCTTTTTCTCCTTCTCGAGGTTTAATTCCGGGAAGTGTATAGGTATACTCGCCTTCTTTAAGGATTTCTGAAACCTGAACAGTTAGAGATTTAGTTTCCAAACTATGTAATGGGTCTACAAGCGTTAATCGAACGGTACGCTTTAAATGTTCCATCATTACTAATGCAGGTAAATTAGTTTGCACCCAAGACTTATCAGAAAAATCAACCCGAGATGCTTTATAGAAAACCACTTGTTTAAGCTTTTGTTCTGGGTTAAATAAGGCATGGTACGATTCCTCTTTAGTAATAATCTGATTCTGTTTTTCGTAATCCTCTAACACTTTTGGCATCTCCTTAGCACTCACATTGGCTACCAAAACGTAATGGTATCCCTCTTTATCACCTTGTGTTGGATGAATCCCATGATCTAATGCTAAAATATAATTACTGCTTTTCTCTATATTTAAATCGGTTGCCGTAATATTTATTTTTTCACCTGTTTTAATGAGTAGATTTTGGTTTTTCTTCGGAAAAATTAAATACCCTTTGTTGTTATGGTGCACCCAAGTAGGCTTTAACAAAGCCTCCTTAACGTCTACAGACTCACCTAACTCTATTCTTTTCGTCGTACTATTGGCGCTATAAGTAATGACATGTGTTTGAGCAGACTGATCGATTGTGGTTACAATCTCATCTAAATTAGTTGATGCTTTTTTTCTTTGAATACCGCTACCTATAGCCGTTCCAAAACGACCTATTAAATGATAAGATTTTAAAGCTTCTACCGCCGTATAAGTGTCGATAGGCTTATGATGATACCCTGTTAAACCGTAAAGACCATCAGCTAAAATTCCAGAAAAATCGTTTCCTCCAGGCAAAGAAGCAGAAGCAGGCCCTGTTGGCATGGCATCTGTACGCCAGGCCTCGGTAACTCCAGGTAGGGTGTGCCAGTCGTAATTAGCCAATACATTTTGGTTGTATTCATCTCCATTTACACGCAACTGAAAAACACCGCTACCCGCGTGCCAAGATTTTCGTATATTACTAAAATCTTCTGCACCGCTGGTTCTTAATGATTTCTGTTTCACCGAAAAATAATAATGTTGATCACCGTCTTCCCTACGGTGCATTAAATAATCGGCATTCCAAAAAGCGGTGGTTTCAGTATGTGTAAACCTTCCTTGTTCAAGATCCTTTTTTAATTCTTTTAGCTGTTCCTCATTTTCTATAAAAGTGGTGGGCGATTTTCCCTCTAATAGATTTTCTATAGATTTGTTTACATGATTTGTCCCAAAATCAGATAAATCTGAAAAAAAACTTCTTCCAGCCACCACATAATCTATAGCATTTTTATATAACATGCGTCTATAAGTATAGTTTAGTCGGTCTGTTATAAACTGATAGTTTTCATTTTCAATAGGAAGTGCTGTATTTTTGAAATAGTTGATCGCAGAATTTACCGTTGTAAGCCATTCAAAACCGTAAGCAACCATAGCCACATCGGACGCATTATGTCCACGATGATGTGTAACTGTTCCATCTGGATGAAAACCAGACTGATTAAACCTATGTGAAGGCAGCGATAATTTATCGCACCAACTCCTTACATCTGCAACCACACCGTTTGGCGTCCAATCATCTGCAAAGGTTAGGCCTTCAAACTCGGTTCCATTATAATAATCATCGTACCAATAGGGCACATATGTAATAGGCCGATTATAATCTGCCCACAAAATGGGCATTACCATTAAGGTTCGCATGCGATGCCCAATATTGGCATCTGCCCAAGCGCCTTCAGAATAATTAGTATCGGAAATATTTTGCCAACGTTGACTCTCGTCATCCATCCGTCTTCTTTCAGGCACAACAGAAAAGAACAACTGATAATATCTAATAACCGCATCATATAATTGCTGGGCCTGTGCATTACCCGTTGCAATGTCTTCCAAAACCTCTGGCCACACATGTACTAAAGGCGCAGCCAAGGCATCGGTTGCCCGCCATTGATGTGTTAGCAAACCATGGCTAGCGTAGTTTCCCAACTTACTAAACCCATCTCCAACCTCAGTACCAACAGGCGTTCCATCTACTACTAAGTCTTTTCCATAAATAGGAATGCTATTCATAAATGCCAGAGACGCTGCATATATGGCTTTTTTTAAACGCTCGCGACTTTTGGAATCATCACTATTTATACCATATTTTTTTGATTTGCTGTAAGCAAAACCTAAACTACCAATGGTATTTGTTACTTTTTCTAAATCTTTATCATAGGCTTTTGCATTCTTGTAGTCTGAAGGATGTTTGGTGTATATAGAAGAAAACGAAAACTTACCATGACTAGATTCTATATCATTTAATAGCCCTTCCAGCTCCTTATCCGATATCTTTTTTCTTCCATATAACCGAGAAACAGTTGTGGTTACTGGGCTGTATACATCGACTAATTCTTGCCACATGGTTTTTTCAACCACATGAACCACGATGGCTTTAGATGCCACTATACTGTTGCCTTCTTTTAAAACAACTTTTAAAGATACTTCTTCTGGCGATTTGCCTGTTTTTTTTCCTGGAGCCACTTTTAAAACACCAAATATCCGTCCTTCGCTATCAAACACTGTACTGATTTCAAATACAGAAGCATTGTTCTCTAATGAGAATCTATAGGATTTTGGAATGGTGTTGTCCAAAAAATCTTTATTACGTTTTAGATTTACTTTCCCAAAAACTTCACTCCCCTCCTTTTGATTCGTCTCTATATCAAAGTAGTTTGCGAACAAAACCTCTTGTGAAAAACATTGATTGTTAAAAAATACAGCAAAAACAATTATTAGTATTTTATTCATCTGGATTAGTCTTTTTATAATTTAATTCTTTTTTGCAAAGGAATATCCACACCCATTCCGTCTTTACAGAACACTTGAACTACCGTTTGTCCTCGATCCTGTTTAATAGACAATATGCTTTCTACAAAGCCTGCGGCATACCATTCCTCTTTTAATGTTATTGTAACCACACTCCCTTCGCTAGCCCCATGGGTAATATCATCTGGCATTCTTGACATGTTATGATTCCATTTCTTCAATTTTAAATCAGGATCTGCAATAGACAATACAGCCCTTTCTTTATCTTTTTTAAACATGGCCAAAATCGGGGTATCTGTCTTAACAAGATGTCCTTTGTCTATTTTACTGTTTATATTAAAAATAGCATATGCTTCTATCCCTGTTAAGGAATGATAAATACTGTGCAGATCTTTGCTTTTCTGCCAAACCTTATAGCTTTTGGAAGCTACCAATTTCTCTGCTTCCGCTGTCGTTGTATTTAATAAGATTTGATATTCATAAGCGCCATTTTTTGGCGATTTACCATGGTCTAGATAAGCTTTTACATGAGCTTTATTGGTAGACACATAATCTTTTTTAACTTTCATTAAAGATTTTTGTGGCCCTTGTTCTAATACCGTTTTTCCCTTTTCTCTTATAATATATTGTAATCCATTATGATCTGTAAAATACCCTTCTGTATTTTCCTTTTTTAAAGATTGGCTCTTGCCTATGGGTTTACCATTATACAGGCTTGGTTTTGCACTATCATACTTATACTGGAACAACGTGGTTATGGTTTTGTAACGAGCATCCGCGTTTTCGATATCAGATCCTAAACAGATGATTTCATTTCCAATAAAAAAGTACGATTTCGTAGCTCTAAAAGAATCATCAAATAATGACTTATCCGAATCTGGAGTAACATCATCACGTAATTTCATGGCATACATTCCATTTTCACCCTGCGTTAAACCACTTGCAAAAGTAGTTTCAGAGAAGCTTCTATGGTAGCCTTCTATGTACTTTTCTGTGCTTGCATTATCATGGAACACTTTGTTTATTGGCAAAGCTTTTGTTGTGGCACCTGGCATATACGCCCAATGAAAGCCATCATTGACATCGATACCCGCACCAACAAAACCATTTTCCGGGTTGTTTTGGGCTGCTATTAAAGTACCAAAACTTAAGTAGCGCCCCATACTATTTTCACCTTTACTTGCTCCAGTTTCAAAATCCCAAATATATTTATTGTACCCTTTTACAGTGGCATAGGCATCCTCTTTTCTATGTACCAATAAACTAGAATAAGGCATGGATATATTCAAGTTGCTTGGTTTATTATAGTCTTTTTTTAAACTATTATGCAGATTAACCATAAGGTCTAACATGCCAAAGGTTCCAGAATATGTTAATGCAGGAGTTAAAATAGATACCATCTCTTTTGGATCACTAATTTGATAATGATAGTTATAGCGTTTTGCAAACTCTAAATCATCTACACTCCCATTTTTCATGCTCATAACAGCAAAAGCAGGGAGCAGGTTAGCACCAATGGCTTGATTTTTATCAGGGAAACGTCCTCCTACACCGTAATGAATATCGTTTCCAAACGCAATATCAGATTGGCGCATTAAAGCTCCTTTTAATATTTTAGATGATTTTTCAGACAAGCTATAAGGGGTGTCTTCCAAAAGCCAATATACCAACGCCATTGTATTTAAAGCATGTATGCCATACGAGTTTAAATAAGTACCTCTATGGTGATAAAGAGAGAAATCTGGTTTTATAGTATCTGAATATCCTGGAGCAAAATCTATAACGTGATTCATGTACTCAGAAAAACGCTTTAAAAACAAGTCTTTTTTAGCACCATTTTCCATAAGAAGCACTGCTATTAATTTCACCAAAGCGGCACCTCTTACCTTATCTGTATTTTCACCCCTAGTAAAATCTAAGTCTATAATGCTCCCTATACGACTATGCCAAGCAAGCATATCCACTCGATTCTTTAATTTATTTTGCTTTTCAAGATCGTCTCGTATTAAAAAAACAGCTTGTGCCATGGGGTTTAACCTAATAATATGATCTACCGTTCCCATCGCACTCCCTGCGGCCCAGCCTTGATCTTCAAAATAATCCAACAAAGTGATTAGTTTTTCTTGAGAATCTAAGTTATTATTCATCCTAAAATCCATAGCCAAAGGAAACATCGTCGACTGGCTAACAGCCTGAAACACCATACCTTCTTTTGCAATATGCTCATCTCTTGTGGCAAACAGGGGTACACCCGTAATACTATTACTATCCATTTTTAAATTAAGCGTTTCATAAAACATTTTACTACTCTTAATTTGGGAAGCCACTCTTTTTTCAATGCCAGAATTGCGTTGTTTCCAATGATCTGATTGATCGCCCAAGATTAGAAATTCTAATTTATCTGAAATAATTTTAGAATACTTAGTGACTTCTTTATCGTTTTTATCTGAAGGTGATGCCGTATTAAAATCTACGTTTAAATAATCTTGATAAGGTTTCAGTATTTTGTATGAATCTGACCTATTATCTGTTTTACTGTTAACAAAATGCAAATCTGAATGCCGCTTTTTTGAGATAAAACTTAAAAGTGAAAAACGATCGATAAAAAGTTTTCCTGGTTCCATAACCTCCTTTGAAGGAAACGAAACAAAACTTTTCATGATGTTCTCGCCTTTATAATCAGGAACCTTGGCATCTTCTTCAAAACATACCCAAACGGCACGCCAACCTTTAAAATCTAAATTCACCTCAAATTTATATTTGGGATTCGTTTTAGCAGTATCTACATCACTTCCGACTTGAAATACCATGTTACCCTGTTGTGGTACCTCCTGATAGATCCACATTTTTATACCGCCATATTTAGCCTCTGGATAATAAGCTGGCTCGTAGTTTTCGGGAATACCGCCTTTATACGCTTCTGTAGCTTGGTGCAAGCCTTCCATATCGGCAACTACCAGATAGTCCTTTACACTATAATTCCATAATAACGCATTTTGGCCGTCTTTAAAGTGCAATGGAGAGATTTCCATGGCCCCTTTTTCAGATTTCCAAATTTCTAAGGATGCTTTCGTTTCAAACTTAAATTGGTTAATCAAGAGGTCATCAGCAGGATTGTTTTGGTTAGAACTAAAAATAGTGTTAACGTTTTCTGGAGAAGCAAAGGCCTTAAGGCTAACTAAAATAAAAAAGAACACAAGATGGTTTATATACGATTTCATAACACTAAATAATTTTGTTGACTTTAGTTTTTTTATTTCTATCCGTAACTTTATTCTATATCAAAGCTTTAATCATAATATTATTATAAAACAGCTTCATAAAACAGACGGTTATAGATGCTGTTTTTTATGTGAGATTCGTTTTCTTTAGAACTAAGCTTTAAACTTATTTTTAATATGACTATAGCGTGTCAACGCTTCTAAAAAATAATAGTCGGCATAACTTAGTGTGCCATCCAGTTCAGAGTTTTTCAAAAAATTCCCAGTGGCATGCTTTATTAAGTAATTACCATTAGTTCCGGGCTCTGCAAAATATTCTGGTGATGAAAGACTTTTCAGTATCTTTTCGGCCATCTTAAAATATTTAAGCCCATTAACTTTTGAAAGCGTAGAAAGCTCTACAAATGCCGAGGCCATAATCGCTGCCGCTGAAGCATCCCTTAAGGTAGGAACTTCAGGAGCATTATAATCCCAATATGGCACCATATCTTCAGGCATATTAGGATGATTTATAATAAAATTTGCAATACGCTCTGCATGCTGTAAATATTTTACATCACCCGTTTCTCTATAGGTCATCGCAAAACCATACAAGCCCCAACTTTGTCCGCGGCTCCAAGCGGCCGTTTCTGGATCATTATTGCCATTGTTCCAATCTCGTTTTCTAAAATCACCTGTTATGGTGTCAAAATCTATTACATGAGAACAGCTAAAATCTTCTCTATACTGATATTTTAAAGTGGTATTGGCATGTTTAACGGCTATATTGTAAAATGTGTCGTCTCCCGTAAGTTTAGTAGCCGCAAAAAGCAACTCTAAGTTTATCATGTTATCAATAATAACAGGGAATTGCCAATCTCTTCCTAAATTCGGTTCCCAAGACATAATGGCTCCTATTTTTGGATCATAGCGTGTAATGGCAGATTTTGCTGCTTGAATGATGACGTCTCTATATTCTGGAGCTTTCGTTAATTTATACCCTTCACCATAGCTACAATAGATTCGAAATCCAATATCGTGGTCTTTTGTATTATACTTTTCATCTTCAACCAATTGTGTAGCAAATTCCGCTTTTTTAAGTAAATCTGGGTCTTTAGAATGTGCATAGGCTACCCAAAGGCTTCCTGGATAAAACCCACTGGTCCAATCTGATATTGGTTTAAGTCCCCGTTCTACGGACCTTGGTAGTTGCCCTGTTTTTTCCACAGCGGGAAACATTGCTTCAAGATGTTGAGTCGATTTTTTAAAAAGCTCATCTATAAACGCATCCGACAATGCAGGGCTTTCGGATTTAGGTTTAAATGCTTTTTTTTTCTGTTGGGAATTGGCAGAACCATATAAATAAAGCGAACTAATAAGGGCAGCCAAAACTATAATAGAAATCCCAATAACAACTTTTTTTATTTCCATTGAAACAAGATGTGTGTTAGTGTAAAAACCATACGAGAACATTACTATTCCCGTATGGCACTTATATTTAATTTATTGCAAATCTTCTACAACAACCAACCTAGGTGGAGTATTATTAACATGCTCTCTTGAAGCATAAAATAACCGCTGTCCAAGTGTATTCCCTGTATTTAACCTTACAGAAAGTTTCCCATCGGTCTCGATTTGGACTTGTGCTGTTACATCAAACTCATGTTGTAAGCTAGAAAGTGTTGTTTCTCCAATTAAAAAATCACTGGTAAATGTCGCAATAGGGCTAGTGCCTGCCGCTGGCATCGTATTGGCCGTAATGCTCATCTCTTCCCAACTATCATCAATAACATGGTACATAGACTGTGTTGTTATACCTCCAAAATTTGTTTCGGCATTTAACCAGTTACTTTCTCTTGTAGTGGTTAAAACTATTTTTGCTTCTATGACTTTGGAAGGATCTATTCCTGCTAAATCGAATTTCAAATAAAACTCTCTAAAATCATCATCTTTATCTCCACCACTCATTACCAAGTCTGCTTTATCCCCGCCATTGTCATCCGATTTTCCTGAACCGTTTTTCCCTCTAGTCCATGCATCTGCTTCTGTAATGATGGTGCTTTCCTTTATAGGCAAATCGTCATCAACAATTGTAAGTTCATACGCTGGTACTTCACCTATAAAAAATCCTTCACTTACATTACTAATGGTTAAAATAATCGATTTATTACCATCAACAACTGCATTATTAACAGGAGCGATTTCTATTTCAATCGTTTGTGCTCCCGATTGAAAATCAACCGTTTGCACTCCATTTACAGCATCTGAGTTATAATCTGTACCAGCGATTGCAGTACCACTATATATAATATCGAAAGAACCTGGCTCGACAGCCGGAGTCGTAAATTCTATAATGGCCTTATGCGCCTCTGTGGTATCTTCGGAAACCTCTCCTGCCAAAGCATTAAACCCTACAGATGGCGGAACGGGCGCATCATCTTCAATGGTTAATTTAAACTCAAAATTCAGTCTTTTCTCTTCACCACCAACATTTTGTTCTGTGATATACACCCCATCACCTTTTAAATTTTCTAGTGTGAAAGTTGCGTTGCGGGTTCCTGTATATTTATTATCATTTTCCACTCTCAAATTAAGGCTGATGCTTTTTGCTCCTTTTTGAATAGTGAATGTAGTGCCTTCATTTCCATCGCTATCAGAAAAAACAACACCAGCAGCATCTCCTGAAGCTACTGCTAAATCGACCGTAACATCTTCGTAAAGAAACTTTGAAGTATTGACCTCTATCTGAATAGCTTTATCTCCTTCTAGAACTGTAGCTTCTTTTTGTACAAAGCCTATTGCAGCATCAGGTTCATCTTCTATTCCATAAACCGTGTCTTCATTTTCAACACAAGAATATGTAACAGACAAGAATATGACAGCTACCAGTGTTAGAAGAATTTTACTTTTTTCTTTATAAAATTTTATATTCATAATGTTCATAATATTTCTTTTATAGTTAGTATTACCTGTAACCGTTATTAGAAGGATCCGTTTTTAAAACATCTGGATTCTGACTTATTTCTGTAGAAAAAGGAATAGGTAACAACACATGGTGCTCTTGGATATGCAATGCCGGGAAATAATCTTTATCATCACCATAACCCGCTGCTGCCATATCGACCCCTGTTTTCTTAACAGTTTCCACGAGTATCCCCCATCTAATCAAATCTGGTTTTCTTAAGTTTTCATTACATAATTCCCAACTTCTTTCATTTCTTATTTGTTGTCTAAAAACCTCTCCAGTAGAACCTGTAATATCTACAGAAGGTGCAGCACTATCAACCGGTAGCATTCTAGCTCTCCTTCTTACTTGATTAATGGCATCGTAGGCCGTACTTAAAGACACTCCGGCTGGTAAAACACCACCATTTTCAACCGTTTCATTAATACCTTCTGCTAACATCAAAAGAACATCTGCATAGCGCAAAATAGGAACATTAATAACATCATAATTATGATCTGAAGACACTGAGTTTATAAGATATCTTCTAAATTTACCCACACCCCATTTCAACTTATTTCTATCTACAGGTATGAATTGATTGTCTTTATCAATCTCAAATTGGGCAATAGAATAATCCCGTCTTATAGAATCATTTGTTTCAAAAGTGTCATAAAAGGTAGGCAGATTATAACGTCTTGGAGCCCCTCTTTTATAAATGGAGTTGGTGTGTTGTGTAACACCGTGCCAAGTTCCCAAAGTACTGGCGTCATTACGGCTGTCTCCAACATACGAGAAGTGAATTTCCCACATGCTTTCCTTCGGCTCATTTACTTTCTCTGATAAATTTTTAAATACTTGAGGAAAAAATTGATTATAAGGTGCGCCAACAGTTAATGGATCGATAGTTGTATTTAATTGATGTTGGCCACCACTAACCACAGCCCAAGCTTGTTCTACAGCTTTCCCGTATTTTGAAACATCACGTACTGGTTCTCCTGCCCAAGTTAAATATATACGAGTAAGAATCCCTTGCGCGGCACCTTTACTAACCCTAGAAGCGCTTTTTACATTTGGAGCTTCTGGCAATAAACCTATTGCCGTGGTCATGTCTTTCTCGATTTGTTTAAAAACCTCTTCCTTAGGACTTCTTTCCGCTTTTAAAGTTTCTAAGCTGATGTTAGACGTTAACCTTAAAGGCACATCGCCCCAATTTTTTACGAGTTGAAAATACATAAAGCCTCTTAAGAAATAAGCATCTCCTAAAACATTATTGTAAGCAGCTAGATCGGACACTTCTTTTGATGATGGGTTTGAAATGCCAGCATTGGCATCCCGTAAAACAGTGACCCGTTCTATAACTTGGTTTGCTCTATAAATACCTTTATAAAAGGCACTCCAAACTTCTCCAACCCATGCGTTGTTTTCTTGTATCTGGTAGTTGGCCAATAAATCATCATCCAGTCCTCGGTCTTGCCTCCAATAGCGTTCTTGGTCTGTTCCCGTATGAAAGTATAACAAATATCCCCTTCCATACAAGTCATCTGTAGCTAACACATCATAAATCCCGAAAAGACCCAACTCTGCTGAAGCTACATTTGTGTAAAAATTATCGCCCGTAAAAGACGAGTAAACCTCTTCCTCTAGATCACTCGCACACGACACCGATACCAAACCCATAGCTAGTATGATTAATCCTATTTTAAAGCTTAGCATACTAGGAATACCTCGACTTATATTTTTTCTTATTAAATCCATATCTATATCTTTAATTTTCATGTATAACATATTATTTAGAACGTAGCTGATAGTCCTCCAATAAAGGTTTTGCTTCGTGGGTATGCGCCAAAATCCACTCCAGAAGTAAGACCTCCACCCCTAGTGCTCACTTCTGGATCAAAGCCAGTGTAGCTTGTCCAGGTGAATAAATCTTGTCCCGTAACGTAAATTCTAAAGCGTTGCATCCCAATTTTATTAATCCATTTCTTATTAAACGTGTATCCTAGAGAAACCGTTTTAAGTCTTAGGTAAGAACCATCTTCTATATACTGGCTTGTTAACACTTCAGAATTATCATTAATATCTCTAAAAGTTGCAGCAGCATTTTGCTCTGGCGTATTCGTATCTTTCCATCTATTTATAATTTCTGGTATAAAATTTCTATGGCTTTTTAAGTTTGAAGTCCATAAAATTCTATTGGCATTATAGATGTCATTTCCGTAAGACCATTGGAAGAACACATTCAAATCGAACCCCTTGTAGGCAAAGTTATTTGAAAATCCTCCAAAGAACTTAGGCTCTGGGTTACCTATTACTTTCTTATCGTCATCATTAATAACACCATCTCCATTAAGATCCACATATTTTCTGTATCCTAATTTTTCATCGTTAAACGACACCTCAACAAAAGGTTTTCCATCGCCATCAAAATCCTCTGCTCTGTACAGTCCGTTATCTACAAAACCATACATCAAACCAAAGGGTTGCCCAACTTCTGTAATATAATCATTAGCAAAAGCATCCTGACTTACGTTACTAGAAGACCAAGAGGAGCTGCTGTACAAAATATCACTTTCAACCAGAGATATGGTTTTGCTTTTTGGAAAAGTCAAGTTTATATTAGAATCCCAAGTAAATGCACCCCCTTTTAAGTTTTGTGTATTTAATGCTAACTCCAAACCTTCATTTTGGATTTCTCCAATATTTCTATAAACATCTTGAAAACCAGAAGATGCAGGTGTTGGTGCTTTTAACAATAAATCTCTGGATGTTTTTCTGTACCAGTCGGCGTTTAATGTTATTCTATCGTTAAAGAACCCTAGATCCACACCAAAATTAACTTGTTCTTGAGCTTCCCACTTAATATCTGGATTGGCCAAGTTTGAAGGGGCCACCCCTGCGGTTATGCCATTATTCTCGCCATAAGTTGTTGAGTTTAGTATCGCCGAAGACACAAATGCAGGAATTCTATTATTTCCTACCTGTCCCCATTCTACTCTAAATTTACCATCGGAAAGTGGTTTAAAATCCTTTAGAAAACTTTCATCAGAAAACCTCCAAGCCCCCCCAAATGAAGGGAACAAACCATATTTATTGTTCGCCCCAAATTTAGATGACCCATCTCTTCTTAAAGTAGCTGTAGCCAAATATTTGCTTTTAAAACCATAGCTTATTCTGTAAAAGAGCGAGCTTAAAACGTCCGTTGGCGATTTATACGATTGTGGAAAACCAGCTTCTGTAGCCGACCCCAAATCGTCAACGCCTAAGTTAGGCTCAGGAAAGTTACTCCCAGAAGCAATGACATAAGACTCCACTCTATTCTGGTAATCAAAACCTAACATCGCTGTTAAACTATGATCATTAAATTTGTTTCTGTACGTTAATGTAGAAGAAATTAAACTATTTGTTTGATCACTCACCCTAATTTCCCCTCTAGTATATCCATTACGTCTCTGGAACGCACTGTTTACCTCGTCGAAATTCTCTCTTTTTCTATTTAATTGCCTAATACCTCCGGTTACCTTTAATTCTAAATTATTAACAATTTTATAACTTAGAAACCCATTAAACAGCAAATAGTTTTTCTTGTCAACTCGTTTTTGAGTTAACGAATTCACTATTGGATTGCTTATAGGCGCTCCTTCTTCCGTATCAGGATCCTCTGGAGAAAGCAATAATTCTTCATTGGTATAAAACAATCCCCCAGTTGGTCGTCCTTGAATAATGTCTTTAAGTAAATTAAACCTGGCATTACTTGATCCACCATCAGGATTTAAAATATTGGTAGACGTATGGGTTCCTGTAACTTCGGTTGTGGTATAAGACACGTTAGCACCTGCCTTTAATTTTTTACTTATTTTTTGATCTAATTTTAACTTGATATACGTTCTATCAAACCCACTGTTTTGCAGTAAGCCATCACTACCATAACTAGATAGAGAAAGATTGTATCTTGTATCGGCTGCACCGCCATTTATAGAAACGTTATGGCTTTGCACTTCAGTATCCCTAAACACTTCTTCTTGCCAATCAATACCCTTAATACTGTTTCCGTCTGCGTTTAAATATAGATTACTTGGACCATATTGATTAGCGGCCTGAACAGGATCTACATCGTATCTCAAATTAACAAACTCATAAGGCGAAAGCACGTCTATTCTATTGCTTATTTCATTAAAGCCATAAAAAGCATTGTACGACACCTCGGTCTTCCCTCTTACACCATCTCTACTGGTAATCAAGATTACACCATTTCCTCCTCGTGCTCCATATATCGCAACGGCAGAAGGCCCTTTAAGCACTTCCATGGAAGCTATATCCGCTTGATCTAACGACGAGACATCAAAATCTTCAATTGGAAATCCGTCTATTACATATAAAGGCGAACTGGATTGGGTAAGCGAACCCGTACCCCTAATTTTAATATTAGACCCTGAACCTGGTCTTCCTTGGCTTGAGGTTGCTTGAACCCCAGCGATTCTACCAGCCATAGCTTGATCCAGTGATGCTACAGGAGCCCTATTAACATCTCCAACATCTAGGGAACTTACCGATCCTGTAAGGTCTTTTCGTTTCACTTCTCCATAGCCAATAACAACCACTTCATTTAACTGGCTAGCATCTGCCAAAAGCTGCACATTGATAATACTTTTATCCCCTATTTTTATTTCTTTGGTCGCATATCCCAGATAACTTATTACCAATGTTTTTTTACCACCAAAATTAAGGGTGTATTTTCCGTCGAAATCTGTCGTGGTTCCCTTATTGGTTCCTTGAATCAAAACAGTAGCTCCTGGCAAAGGCATATTCTCCTCATCGGTAACTGTTCCTGTAACCGTCGAATTTTGAGCATATACAGTTGTTGATAATAGAATAACTGATACTGCAAAAAAAAGTCGTTTTCTAAATGAACTTTTCATTCTGTTCTTCATTTTTCTTATTTAGTTTAAATTAGTTTGTTCAAAATTATGATTTAAGATGGGGCATGGTAGGGTCAGATGGTTCAATTTAAAGGGGCGTTTGTTACAAACGAAAAGAAAACAAAAACCTAAAACACTGTTTAACAAACGATTAAAAAGAAACACCTCTTCTTTACGTTAAACTTATCTTAAAGACTATAGCCTAACGTATATGTTTTCCCATTAACAGAAACTTCTATACGCATCTTAGCATCCGACTCCTTGGTTATTTTACTTGACACGTTTAAGGCCGTCCCTCTTCCATCTTCTGGATATACCACCGAAACCATTGAAATAGGCTTTTCATCTTCCTTTATTATAGAAAAAGCGACTCCTTTTCGAGGAATTTCTTCTCTGTAACTGTAGGACACCTTTAACGTTTCTGGTATTGTAGTAATCTCACTTTTGGATGATGCTACAACCTGTACATTGGGTTCGCTTTTATTATCGGATTTAAACGTATTGTTCTTAAAATTATATTTTGCGTCACCTTCCTTAATCTGATAACGAACTTTTACATTGCCGGTAGCGCTTCCAATAGCTTCATCGATAATTACAAAAAAAGATTGATCTACAAAAAACACGGAGCGTCTATGGCTCAGGTTCTCATAGCTCTTATTTTCATATACCAAATAATCAAGATTTTCTGAGGTGTGCCATTTCAATTCTTTTGTGTTTATAAGAATATCTTTATCGTCTAGTGTTAAAGTTTGATGGATTGAAGATTGTCTGTACCAATTTCGTTGGTTCATGACTTCTTTATCGCCAGCATACACATAACAGCCCGCATCTGGCATTAGATTCACGCCTTTATGCCATAGCTCAAAAGTACCATTGTCAGGTTGGGTATGAAATTCTCCACCACGTATCCCTGCTCGCATAATTAAGGCCGTGCTTTGTGAGTCCCAACCATTTCTAAATGCTGTTAACCCTGTTTCCGATAGTCTTGTTGACAAAACATCAGGAGCATGTCCCTCTTCCCCCCCCGTGGCATAATATTTAATTATCGGATCTTCTGGAAAAATGGTACTCCACTCTTTATATTTTTTCGTCATGGCCTCACTAGGTGTCGCCCAAGCATCTCCAAACATGGGGTAGCTCATATCGGGAAACGACACTTTAAGGCTTGCATATATCATATCTTTTATAGTAGCTAAGTACTCGCTTGGGAACTCATGTTCTAAATTCCAAAGCTGAGCCATTCGTAATCCTTTTAGGAAGGTTTCAATACTACCTATATGATAATGTTGACTTATCTCGAAATGGAATCCGTCGTTCAAAACCTGTACTTTCATTTCTTCATTTAAAATAGCAATGCCTTCTTTCCTCCATCTTTCAGCATTTTTAAACTCTTGAAAAAAACCACCACCGTAAATCATTCGCTGTGCTTGAAACAATCTGTGATTTCCTTTCTCTGTATAATTAGCACTAACCAGTTCTGCTTGTTCATGATAATTCAATAAAAACGTCACTAAAAATTCAGGCGTAAAATGTTCTGAATTTACAAAAAAATTAAAAAGTGTGGTTTGGTCCTGTACCCTTCTAGAGGTTTCCAAAGGGCGCCATGCAAACCGGTCATTTTCTTTGGAAAGCCCTTTTGGGTTATCCTTTATCCAATCTCTTAACTGGAATACCCATTCTTTGGCATACTTTTCATTTCCGGTAGACCAATAGGCTTGCCCCATAGGAATCCACCAATACATGCGGTTTACTTGCCATCTGATTTC
This sequence comes from Mariniflexile ostreae, assembly GCF_042427585.1. NCBI lineage: Bacteria > Pseudomonadati > Bacteroidota > Flavobacteriia > Flavobacteriales > Flavobacteriaceae > Mariniflexile > Mariniflexile ostreae. Next base: position 49,240 of record NZ_JBHMFC010000034.1, read on the forward strand.
GTTATCCTTTACTGGCCAATAATCCCAATCAATATCTTTTCCATAATCTAAATACCCATACCCTTTATGTACAAAGAACTTATGCTCCATACCTTTATTGGCTTTTTCTAAATCCAGTTTTCCTATTTCTTTTCCCAGCCACGACGCCTTGTCAGAAGCATTGATATCTGGATGCTCAATATGCGTTCTATTACGATAATACTTCAATAATTCGTCTGCTGCCTTTTTATAGTCTTCTTGCTTTACCTTTTCTTTTACTGTTTCTAATCCATCTGCATTTAAATCCAACAATTCAAATACGCTGGCATCAATAATGGTCTGACCTTGAGCAGATACGACCATGCTAATTATGCTAACGATTAGCAATAATCTAATGTTTTTAATCCATTTCATTTAGTTCGTTTTTTAGTGTTTAATCATTTGGTACCGCAAGGAGAAGATGTTATTAAAATCCTGATTCTCTAATATAAAAGAGCGATTTTGAATAAAAACCACTCTTTTACAGCTTATCACTATCAATCTTATTCCTTAACAATTTTTACTATTCCTATGCTTGATCCAATCTTTACTTTCATATTATATATGCCTTTAGATAAACTCGCGATATTAACCATTGGCTTTGAAGGATTGTCCATTTTAAGATGTAATACTTCTTGCCCTAACAGTGAGTAAATTTGAATTTGTTCTACTGGCTGTGTTGAAGAAAAATTAATTTCATTTTGCGCTGGATTAGGAAACACTGAAAACTTAAATTTTTCAAGAGACTCCACATTTAAGGTCGCTTTGTTATCAAAAATGATATAATCGATTTCAACATTATCGGCAGGACCATTTAAATTTGTATTTCTTTCCGTGAAACGAATCGTAATAGCATCCACAACCCCAGACCAGCCATCTGCACCAGTCAATTCTAAATCATAAGTTTTAAAATCAGCATCTTCGGTTGTCATAGCTGTATTAATAAACGTATTATTATCGTTGGCTGCATTTCTAATCACAAACCTTATTTCATTAATGATGCTACTCTTATTTTTGAGTCTTAAGTGGACGTAACCCTGTGTGCCAGCATCAATACCATTTACATATTGAATATTAGGGTTTTTATGGTTATCGGGGGTTAAAGTCATGATACCACCAGCAACAGCAACTGCTGCATTTTTACCTTCCCAACCTTCTAAATCAGCGTCGGTATCGAAATTAAAAGTTTGTGCCCGTACTGTAAAGGACACAGTTAACAATATAACCAAAAGTGTAATTTTTCTCATAATAATAGTTTTAAAAGTTAATTATTTGTTAGCAAAAAACATCAATTACCTGGAAATCAATACCGAAGATGTTATACCTTCAAAAGTAAAAGAACACGCTATATTCCTTAAGTTCAAATGTTCCATAAGAAGCGTGTAATTGTTCCATTCAGATGAAATCCCATCTTTGTTTTCTGTTAAGAATACAAGTTTTGTACAATTATCGTTTATAATTAAGCACCACCCTTAAAAGAATTAAGACATTAAGACCGGAACGAAATTCTTCATGTTCAGATTTTTGTTTGGAAAGCATCGCATGCTTAACAGTTTATACAATTCTATTGAGTTTTGACTATTTAGCTAAAAAACTACGTCCTAAACTCCTTAAATGAACCCCACTAAACTTATACTAAAGGAAATGGCTTATTCCCAGAACACCTTTCATCTTCTACTGTTTTTTTTTTAATCCAATTACTACAGGGGATAGTTTTCTCAATCATTATTATAGCTTTTCAATCTTCTGCTTTAAATCCTATTCCAAAGGTTATTATATTTTCACAACACCTACCAAAGCCTATTAATGTAACTTATGCCTGCGATTTATGTTACCTCTGTATGCGTTTTAAAAATGCCCCAACCCTAAATTTGTAGATAGCGCCATTAAAGAAAAAGCATTAAAATATATCCCGTTAGTTTTATACCCTAACATCGATTCACGCAACACATAGTACCCCAGAAGCATAATATATGGACAGGTATTAAAAAGCATTAACATTTTTAAAATTTAATCGCAGTAATCCTTATGAAAACAGAGCGTAGAGCATTTATAAAAACAATAGGAATGGGTAGCTTCTTATTAACAACAGCACCACATTTGGCTTCAGCTCCAATAGAAGACCTCTGCTTTCATGATGACGACCTTTTGAGTCTTAGCAGTAAACTGCTTAAGGAATGGTGCAACACCTTATTGCAATATCAAATTAAGGACAAAACCCAAAGCGGTTTGTTTGGAGGTATATTATGTCCGTCATGTGCTAGAATTCATGGCAGATGTCCAGAAGCAATCTACCCGCTTATGTTTCTTGCAGAAACAACAAAAGATAAGCGGTATTTAAATTCTGCAATCGCCTTATATGATTGGATGGAAACAAATGTGAGCCATCCCAATGGTTCCTGGAGAAATGATGTTAATATATCCAATTGGGACGGCACCACCGTTTTTATGGCTATTGCTATAGCCGAATCCTTAATATCCTTTGGACATCTCTTATCAAATCAAATAAAACAACAATGGCTATCAAGACTTAAAAAAGCTGCTGACTTTATTTACACAAATTTTCACATTAAATATTCCAATATCAATTATCCAATTAGCGCGACATATGCCTTAGCATTATTTGGAGATTTATTTAATGAGGAGAGATATAAAACCCATGCAAAGCAACTGGCTTATGAGGTACTAGAATACAAAACTCCAAACGACAATTTATTATTTGGAGAAAGAGGTAAAGGAAATGATATGGTAAGCCCCAAAGGATGCTACCCTATAGACTTAGGCTACAACATAGAAGAATCCCTGCCTATGCTCACTCTGTATGGACTTAAAACCCAAGATTCTGTGATTTTAGATGCTGTAGCAAAATTTTTACAAGCTCATATGGAATTTATGCTACCAGATGGCGCATGGGACAACAGTTGGGGAACTCGAAATTTCAAATGGACCTATTGGGGTAGCAGAACTACGGATGGCTGCCAAACAGCCTATGCATTAATGGCTGATAAAGACGCCCGGTTTTATAAAGTAGCTTTACAAAACACGAAATTATTAAAAACATGCACCAGTGAAGGTTTATTACAAGGTGGCCCCCATTACAATTCCCATGAGGTCCTACCATGTATCCATCATACATTCTGTCACGCAAAAGCATTAACAACCATCTTATCAAAAGGACTCCCTGAAACTTTAAAAAAAGAAAGCACTAAACTTCCAAGAGAAATCCCTTATGGCGTAAAAGTATTTCGAGACATTAATACTTGGTTAGTCTCTAACCAAAATTGGAAAGGGACCATAACTGGCTATGACAAAGAATACTCCTTTAAAAATGGACATCCTACTGGAGGATCCTTAACCATGCTTTGGCATAAACACCTAGGACCAGTATTAGCTTCAAGCATGAATGTTTACCAACTCTTTGAAGCCTCTAATATGCAAAGTGATTTCGACCCGAATTCGATATCTTTAACAACAAGGTTCCAAACTCGAGATGGAATGTATATGAATATTAGTGATTTAAAGTCTAATATTAAATACAACATTTATGAAGGAAACATTATTTTTACTACGCAATCCAAATTGGTAAACGCGAATCAAGAAAGTCCAGAAGACAGAGCTATTTATTGCCAGATAACATACATTTTCTCTAATGATTCGGTAAGTATTCTTGCAACACATGATTCTGAAAAAACAGATTATGTAGATTTTATTCTTCCCATAATTTCTCCATCTAGAGAAAAGTATAATTTAGTATCTCAAACCTCAGCAACCGTCCAAAAAGCCAAAGGCATACTCGAGATAAAATCTGACAAGCCCCTAAAACTCTTACCCATGTTTCCAAGTAAAAACAGAATATTTAATCATGTTCCTGGAATGGAAGCTATTCCTTTCGCTATAACAAACAATACTATTGAAATAAAGATCCGTTTCATATAATTTTTTTAAATCAACGCTTAATTATGATATTTAAAAACTATTCTGCATTATTAATATTTTTTTTAATATTGATATCCTGTAATAACAAAACCGAAAAGGAGCAACCTTTAGGAAAACCCAACTTTCTGTGGATTACGTTCGAAGATTCCAGCCCATATGGGTTTAGCTGTTATGGCAATACTGATTTTAAAACCTCTACAACAGATAGTTTGGCCCTGAAAGGAATTCAATATACAAACGCCTGCTCCACCGCGCCACATTGTTCTCCAGCTCGATCTACGCTAATAACAGGTTCTTTTGCGACTACCTACGGAATGGATGTGCATAGAGAACAATATGAAACGCCCTCGGATATTTTTTATACGGAGTATCTAAAAGAAGCAGGTTACTTTTTGGCCAACAATGACAAAACAGATTACAACTCTACCATAAATCACCAAAATCTTTGGGACGAATCTGGTCGTAATGCCTCTTATTGGAGTGAAAAAAGAAAACCTAACCAACCCTTTTTTGCTGTTTTTAATACTGCTGCCACCCATATGGGAAGAATGCGAACCATTACAACCGAAGGTAGAGGAAACTATGATGAATTGGGTATTAATCCAGAAACCATAACCTTACCAGGCCATGTTCCCGATCTTCCAGCGGTACGGTCAGATTTAGCTGTGCATTTAGAGTCCTATATAGGTGTAGATGCCTGGCTGGCAACATTTCTAAAAGACCTTAAACAAAGAGGCTTAGATGAAAATACCATTATTTTCTTTTATAGTGACCACGGAGGCACCTTGCCAAGAGGTAAAGGATTTCCTTTTGAATCTGGTTTAAAAGTACCTCTTATTGTTCATTTTCCTGAAAAATGGCAAAAACATTATGGTATTGAACAGGGTGTTAGCGAAAATAGACTCGTTGGGTTTGAAGATTTTGCGCCAACCATACTGAATCTTGCGGGTATAAAAATTCCCGACTTTATGCAAGGAAAGCCTTTTTTAGGACCAAATTCCGCTAAAGAAAAAACTTATCAATTTGGATTTAGAACCAATCAGGAAAATTACCACTACGACCCTTCAAGAACAGCAAGTGATGGTAAATTCAAATATATCAGAAACTACATCCCTCATAAACCGTTCGCCCTAAGAAACTTATACCAATGGGGTATGCCTGCAAATTTAGCTTGGGATGATTATGTTATATCTGGAAAGTGTACAGACGAAAAATGGCTACAACCCTTTAAGCCAAAAACTTCGGAAATGTTATTCGATTTGGAAAAAGACCCAGATGAATTAAACAACTTAGCTTATAATACTAACTATGGAGAGAAATTAATCGAACTTAGAACTGCTGTGTCAAACCATATTCGTAAATCCAAAGATTTAGGTTTATTTGTAAGAGGACTTAGAAAAAAAGAAGGCGGGTTATACAAATGGGTTAAAGAAACAGATTTCCCGTTAGAAGATCTATATGTAGCTGCTGAAACGGCAAGTATGCCTACTATCGAAGATGTCCCTTATTTATCTGATATTTTATCAAGCCCACACCCTGAAATTAGGTATTGGGGAGCTGTTGGTTTTAATACGCTAGCATCCAGAGGACAACTTCAAGACGCACCATTGCCCTTGAAAAAAGCTATGAAAGACCCTACTAATCAAGTATCTACCATGGCCGCCGAGGCACTCTGCTATATTTCAGATAATGACGAAGCCCTTTCCATTTTATTTGAACGCTTTAAAAACAACGACAACCCAGCATACTCTGCATTGGAAACCTTAACCTGGTATCCAGAACAAAAAAAGAAGCTTGAGCGTTATGCGGATAAATTGGAAATTTTACTGGCCGAAAATGAAAAAAATGCTGATGACAGAATGAGTGTTTACTTAAAAATACGCTCCTTATTGGTAAACCTGGGAAGAATACCCGTTTTGGATTTATATCCAGAAAGCGACAAGGAAAGAGGAAAAAAACTTAGCATAAAATCTAGACAATTTGTATATCCTGACGGCATACTATCAAGTGAAAATTAATTAGAATAAACTTAGATTCATGAAAAAATTTATTAATTTCTTAATCTTATTCCTGTGTGTTTCCCATTTAAATTCACAGGAAACCATTAAAGATTTCACGAAACCCAATGTTCTTTTTATTGCCATTGATGACCTAAAACCAACTATAGGAAGCTATGGAGATTCTTTTGCGATTACTCCTAACATAGATAAAATATCTAAAAACGCAACGGTGTTTATGAACAACCACACCCAACAAGCGATTTGTGGACCTTCTAGAGCTAGTGTACTAACGGGCAAACGCCCGGATTACACAAAAGTTCGTGATCTTGAAACCAAGATGCGGGATGTACATCCAGACATACTAACCATACCACAATATTTTAAAGAAAACGGCTATATAACTGCGGCTACTGGTAAGATATACGATTTTAGGTGTATTGATGAGTTTGGAGATAAGCCTTCATGGACTATTCCTTATATACAAGAGAATGATTTAGAATATCCAGAAGGTTACGGGAACCCTGTTCTGGCGTATTACCAAAATGAGGACATTAAAAAAAGATTTTCAGAATTAATAGCAGAAGCGAAGTCTAAAGGTATTGAAGACGGCATGACTTATGCAAAAGAAATTTATAAGCCCCCATTTGAAACCAGTGACGCTCCCGATGAAGCTTACCGAGATGGCGCCATTGCAAAACATGCCATGCAGCTTTTAGATACCGTTAGTAAAGATTCTAAACCTTTCTTTTTAGGGGTTGGCTTCAAGCGACCTCATTTACCTTTTGTGGCTTCACAAAAGTATTGGGACCTCTATGACCGAGATAAAATAAAAATCGCTACCAATCAAAAAAGAGTGGAAAACGGTGTTGAAATCGCTTATCATAACTCCTTCGAGATACTGAAATACAAAACACCGGAAATAGATTATATCGTTAAAAATGGTCTTTTGGAATTAGACCCAGACATTCAGAAAAAATTAATTCATGGCTATTACGCTTCGGTTTCCTTTGTGGATACCCAGATAGGGAAAATTATGGACAAGCTAAAAGAAAAAGGCTTGGACAAAAACACTATTATTGTCATTTGGGGCGATCATGGTTGGCATTTGGGAGATCATAGCATGTGGAACAAGCACTCCAATTTTGAACAAGCAACACGATCTCCTTTAATTATTTATGCGCCCAATACGAATAAAAAACAACTAAACGTAACCTCCCCAACAGCTCTTTTAGATATTTTCCCAACCCTATGTGAGTTAAGTCAAATGGAGGTTCCAAAGCATTTAGACGGTAAAAGTTTACGACCTATAATGAATGGTACAGTGAAACAGGTTAAGCCTTATGCCGTGAGCCAATATCCTAGAGAAAAACATACAGGCTATAGTTTTAGAACGGATAGGTACCGCTATACCGTTTGGCTAGGGAACAACAAGAAGAGCACCGATAGAATTACAAATAAGGATATTTTAGCCCAAGAATTATACGATTATAATAACGATCCTTTAGAAAGGGTGAATATTTTTGGTGATAAAAAACACAAGCGTACTCAACAGACCTTAGTGGAACACTCCAATACCTTTTTTAAAGCTGAAGCAGAAAAAGCTAAGCAAAACTGATTAAGATTCATGTCGTATTCTTGATAAAAATAAAAATTGTTATGGAATAAGAAAGACTTGTCTGACTTGAAGATTTCATGATTTTTAACGCTGTTCCTTATTTTACAACACTCCATTATACACGCTAGCACTATGAATACATTAAATAATTTTACGGCCAACTATGAGCATAGGTTGGAAATAAAAGCCGTTAAAAACATTTAATAAAGTGCATAAACATCTTTAGGTTTTTTTATTTAACAAACAACAATGCTTTAGAAGCATTAATCCCTATCTAACACTAATTTTCAAACACCAAATAGTCCATTAGTACAACTACCGTTTTCATCCCTAATTCAGCAAAAAAAGTGTATTGAAATCATCTTTCAATACACTTTAAATTAAATACTCAGAACCTTTACAAGGTTACTTATTTATTATTATCAACCTATAAATTAGAGTTTAACAACTTGTTTATTAAGACAAAAGCACATCTTTTTATGATCAATACTTAAGGGCACCATGAATCCAAGATGCCCAATAAACTGAACAATAATTTTAGCGATATCCATTATTTGAAGGATCACCCTCCAATAAAGCAGGGTTTAATAAAATTTCTTCAGCGGGTATCGGGTAAAGTACATGTTTCGCTTGAATGTTATTTCCCGGATTATTAAAGGGCCTATGCACCACATTCCTAACGGTTTCTACTAATATCCCCCATCTTATTAAATCCATTCTTCGATGTGACTCTCCAGATAATTCAAATTTGCGTTCATCCCTTATCTGTTCTCTAAAAGTTTCTTGAGTCATCCCACTCAAAGGCTGGTCTGGTTCAAAAGCACGCTCTCTTACCTTATTAATATATTGATAGGCATCTCCTGGGCCATTTAATTCATTTTCCGCTTCAGCAGCCATCAGATACACATCAGCAAGCCGAAAAACTACAACATTATCTGGATGATTTGCTCTTCTTGAATATTCTTGATCTAAGTTCCATAATTTTCGAAAGTAAGGGAAATTTAATTCTATGCCTTCATAATTTGTTGTGATAGACGCATCGTATCTAAGATCTCCAACCTGCCAATTAGTTCGGTCTGCAAACTCAGGAAGCGGGATGGCTTTACCATAACCCGTCATGTTATCATTATTCGTTTTTAAAGCGGCTATTAGTGCTGCTTTTTGAGAAGGATCTTTAGGTTCATCTCGAAGTCTTGGATTAAAAAAGTCTGTACGATTTTGTCTTAGCTCGTCCTCTACGGCATCAGAACCTGAATAATCTATAACAAATATATGCTCGTCATTATATTGATTAAATGGGTCTGATTGGTCAAAAACATCTGCATAGTTATCTAAAAGACGATGCGGCGAATTGTTAATTATCATAGCGGCTTCGTCTCTTGCTGCTTTCCATTCTTTATCAAACAAATGTAATTTCGTTTTTAAAGTAGCGGCAGCCCATTTGGTTACCCTTCCTAAATCGGACCCAGAATAAGAACTAGGCAAAAGACCAATAGCCTTTTCTAAATCTTTCTTTAAGTCTTTTCTAATTATCACTTTATCCGTCCTGGGCAAGCTAGATAACTCCACAATTGTTGGTAATGTCCTAAAGTAAGGAACATCACCCCAAATATTCGTTAAATGATAATAGGCCAATGCTCTAAAAAATAATATCTCACCCACGGCTTGATTTCGCATTTCAAGAGATAGTTTTTCATTGCCATCAATATTTTCTAAAAATAATGCAGCGTTACGAGCCAGTTCATAAAGTTTCTTCCATGTTCCGTAAGGATCTGTAGAGCTCTCATTAAAAGTGTAATTATGAACTTCAAGATTTTCTGCTCTATTTGCACCAACTAAATCGGCCCCGAACATATACATGTCATCCAACCCATTGTTTGACGTTCTATATAGCTCTAAAGAATGTATGACTCTATAAAGCCCATTTACTGCAAGCACTGCTTCTGCATCAGAGTTAAAAAAGTTATCTATAGTAACTTTATCCCTAAGATCTTCTTCCAAGAAATCTGAACATCCCAGTGTTGCGAAAAACATAAGGAAAATCATTATAATCGATATTTTATAAGTATGTTTCATCTTTATTAATATTTTATACAATTAAAAATTAAACTTTATTCCTGCCGTAAATGAACGTGCATAGGGATATTGTCCAGCGGCAACGCCCTGTTCCAAAGCACCTCCATAATTACTTACTTCTGGGTCGCCTAGCGTAAAATCAGAAAAAAGCAGTAAATTGCTACCAGACAAATAGACGTTTATACTATTGAATAGGCTATTCCCAATTTTTTCCATAGGAAGATTATAAGCGATGGTCATGGTCTTTAAACGGATAAACGATCCGTCTTCTACTACTAAGTTGCTATTAGGATTAAAAATACTAGTAGAAGTACCTGCCCTTGGGATATCTGATGTTTCGTTTACACCAGCAATCCAACGATTAACAACATCGGGAGAAAGATTGCTATCTCCTCTACCGAAAAGGGCCGTTTGTCTAGGGGCATTCCAAATGTCATTGCCTTGGGAAAATTGAAAGAAAAAATCGAGACTAAGCCCCTTGTATGTAAACACGTTTCTTAAACCTCCATAAAAGTCTGGTTGCGGACTCCCAATTACCACTTTATCTGCATCTGTAATGACGTTGTTCCCATCAAGATCTTGGTATCTTGGTGAGCCTATAAAAGAAATACCTTGCCTACCATCATCAATAATTTCTTGTTCTGTTTTGTAAGTACCTAAATAAGTTGCTCCTACAAATGCCGGAACGGGTTGCCCAACAATTAATCTTAATCCAGCCCCATGCAACTCATTACTAGGACTTCTTAAATCTATAAAATCGGCTCCACCTAAGTCGAGTACCTTATTTTTATTGGATGAAACAGATAAAGATGTTTCCCAAGAAAAATTATCATGCGCTATATTTACGGTGTTTATCGAAAAATCGAAACCTTTATTCTCTATAGAACCAATGTTTTGCAACTGAACATCTCCAGCTGTTCCCGGAACCTTCCTTTGCAACAACAAATCTTCAGTCGTTTTTTTATAATAGTCCGCTTCAAAAGTCAATCTATTATTAAACAAGGCTAACTCTATACCAAAATCAAACTGCTTAGTCGTTTCCCAGCTCAGGTTACTACTAGCTAGTTCCCCAATAAGCACTCCTCCAACCAAAGATTCGTTAAAATAAGTATTCGTGTCCTGAAAAGTGGCGTATGAATTATAAGGTTGTACCCCTTGCTCTCCAACTATACCATAGCTTGTTCTCAGTTTTAAAGTTGAAATAGCTTCAACAGATTTAATAAAATCTTCTTCATCTAAATTCCAAGCAGCTCCAACCGATGGAAAAAAAGCATACTTATTACCATCTTGAAAAACAGAAGATCCATCTCGCCTCCCTACAAGCGTTAACAAATACTTGCTCTTATACGAATAATTAATCCGCGACAAAAGAGATGCAAATGTGCGTTGTAAATACCCAGAATTAACTTGATAGGTATCACTATTAGAACCCGAAGCCAAGTTATGAAACCCTGTTGCATCATTTACGAAGCCACCGGCCAAGGTACTTGTTCTATTGATTACATTTTTTTGCCAAGTGGCCCCTGCTAAAACAGTTATTGAATGATCCCCAAAAGTCTTTTGAAAGTTAATGGTGTTTTCATTCAAAAGATTGCGAGACTGGCTTTGGTTAATGGTTGCTTCCCCACCATTATTTCCAGCTAATCTTTCAGGAAGTACTCCAGGAAGGTAGATACTGTTTTTAAAGAAATTTAGATCTGCTCCAAAAGTGGATTTGAGGGTTAAACCTTTTAACACCTCATATTCAATATACATATTAGACGTTATATTGGTTACCTCATCCTGATCTTGTCTTAATTGAGTATCTGCTACAGGGTTTCTTTCCGTTTTTGAACTTACCGGATTTTCGGAAGTAAAATTTCCATTGGCATCATAAACTGCTCTAATAGGTAAAACATTTGTTGTTATAATACCAAAGTCTACTTTGGTATTTTCCTTATTGTAATCTGAAACATTCATTCTAACACCTGACTTTAATTTGTCAGAGATTTTAAAATCGAGATTGGCTCTTAAAACATAACGTTCTAAGCCAGAATTCTTCAAAACCCCCTCTTGTTCAAATCGGTTTAACGAAACATAATAATTATTTTGGTCTGTTTTACCAGCAATAGAAACATCGGTATTATTGATAACACCCACACGCGATATCAAGTCAACCCAGTCTGTATTAGGAACATTTTCCATATCAGGAAAAACTAAAGGTAAGGAACTGTCATTTTCACCAAACCCACTTGCACCGGGAACAAATTGACCTTCTTCATTCTTATATTTTAAATATTCCTCTCCTTTTAATACTTCTATTTTATTGGCTAGGGACTGAACTGTTGTATAATGGTTTACCGAAATTAATGGCTTTCCACTTGCTCCATTTTTACCGTTTTTCGTGGTAACCAGAATAACACCAGCCGCACCTCTAGTGCCATAAATAGACAAAGCCGTGGCATCTTTAAGGATTTCAATGGAATCTATATCATTAACATTTATCGAATTTAGATCAAAATCAGTTCCCGCAATAAATCCATCGATTACAAATAAAGGATCGTTATTTCCATTTATAGAACTTGAACCTCTAATTCTTATCGTGGCTCCAGCCCCAGGCGCCCCACTACTTGAAGTCACCTCAACACCAGCAGCCCTACCTTGCAAGGCTTGGTCCAACCTAACTGTTGGTTGATTTTGAATGACTTCGGAATCTACTTTTGAAACAGACGATACCAAGTCTTTTTTTCTAGATGAGCCGTATCCAATGATTACAACCTCATCCAAACCTTGAGCATCTGATTGAAGTTGAACGGTTATACTGGCATTCCCTTTCGTTAAAACTTCCTGTGTGGCATATCCAACATAGGAAAAAACTAACTTGGCATTGGCATTTGATATGTTTATAGTAAAATTACCATCGAAATCTGACAACGCACCATTAGTTGTCCCCGCTTCTATTATATTGGCCCCCAGCAAGGGAACCCCACTTTCATCTAATACACTTCCAGTAATCTTAACATTTTGACCAAATGCTGAGGTCATAATCAATAAAACGGAAATTGTAAAAATCCATTTTTTTTCTAGGCATTTAAATAAATAATTGCACGTTTTTCTCATTGTATTTATAGTTTAGTTAATTGAGTTTTAATATTTATATAGTAAAAAAAGACACAAGGATGCTGCGCAGTATTGAAGAAATCTACTAAACACAGCATTAAAATTTAAAAAAATCTATTCTTTAATAATATGGATCACGGACGCTTTTTCTTTCTTTTCTATAAGCACAACTTCATTCCGGATAAAAGTTCCATGCACTTTAAAAAAGAACCTTTTAGGTGCTGGGGAGTCGTGAGTTACCACTAGCGTATACTCCTTATCCAAGAATGTAATAGAAACGGCCTCAACATATTTGTCATCCACCACGGCATCGAACCTATCATAAACCGGGATTTTTTTATAGGTAAGTGCAGTGTCTTCAGGAAAATATAATAAGGATATGAAAGAAGTAAAGCCAGTAGATACTGTTGATAGTTCTGCTTTTATGCTTTTCTGCTTTAAATTGTATTCTGGTGAATACCAAGAATCAGACAACTTAATATCAACATGTTTCACAGGTTGAATTCGTAAATTTTGTTTCTTATAAGTCGTTATAAGACCTTTATCCAAAACATCCACTTTTGTATTAGGAAAATTAAAGTATTGAGAATATTTATGATTCCCATTCGCAGAAAAGCTATCGAAAATCAACCATACATTCGGTTTTAAAAACAACATCCTACGTTTTAGCAAAACGGGATCCTTTAACCTTTTATAAGCAGTGTTTTCTGCCTCGGCATAATCAAAATCTGATTCAGATTTTGTAAACATTCCTTGTGACCGGGCCTCAAAACTATTGGCCCAAGACGTTTCATAAACACTATTGGCAAGATTGTCCACGCCCAGAGTGTTATGGTTTATACTGCTTTTAAAAAACTCACGCCATTTATTGTTTACATAGGTGTAACGGCCCGCGTCCACCAAATAATCCCTTTGATTGGCATATAGATTGAAATGAAAAATATTATCGTGGCAATGTCCACAACCTAATTTTTTTAAATGTAAACTAGTGTAGGCAGCATCTTCGTCCCAAGAGGTTCTCATGTAAAAATCACCTGAATTTTTTTGATACACCGACAAGAAATCGGGATTAGTTGCCTCTAGTTTCTGGTAGCGTTCATTTTGTGCTCTGCCTAATAAAAACAAGTTCTCATAATCCAGTACGGCATAAGCCCTCGATTTCAAAACAGAATCATGCAATACGTTTGAAGCCAGCGTAAGGAGCCCTCTTAAATCAGTATCATCACTATCCCCTAATAAAGGTTGGTGAAAATTAGGTTTTTGCCATTTAACATTGGCATAAGCCATAGTTATAGCCTTCTTCTTAATAATTTCTGAAAGTGCAATGTTTTTTTGGTTTGCCAATAACTTAAGATTTAAAATGCAATGAAAAATCTCATTATGATACATGGCAGAATGTTCCCAGTGATTGCCATCATCGAGAATTTGCAGTTCGAAGCAAGCCGTTAGTTTTTCAATCGCGTCAAATTTCCATTGCGAAGCCATTTTAAATTCTTCCAAAAAAAGTGCAAGATTAAATAGACCATGATATTCCAAAATCCCCCAATTGCTGGTTCTTGAAAAATCGGTAAACTCACTATTGATATACTCTCCATGCACATACAAAGTGTTTAAAAATCGAGCTAGAAATTCTGGTGTAATATGTTTGGAGTTTTTTACATATTCAAAAGCTTTAATCCAATTTTCACATCGTATTCCTGCATCAATGCGTCGCCATGATGTGTTTTTTAATCTTTCTTCCAAAGGATTATTAGCAATCCAATGCTCCACCTGAGCAACAAAGGCTTTTGCATACTTTTCATTTTCAGTTAAATAATAAGCTTTTCCTAAATCAATAAAGAACTTATGTCTATTAAGCATATAGGTCCATTCAATATCCCCAAACGGATTGATCTGCCAATTAATCTCTTTTTTAAATTGATATGGCACATTCGTTTTTTCCATGTCCCATTCATCCCGAAATAAGAAATAGTTCTTAAGAACTTCATTGGCAGTATTAATGCTTTTAGAAACCCCTGTTTTATGTTCCAACTTAACATAGCCTCTGTCTTCCGGATTGATTCTAAGGTATAAGTTTTCTTTTTTCCTAAAAACAAAAAGTAGTTCCTCTAAGGCTTTTTTTTGCTTTTTATTTTGATAAGAGTTATTGACTTTTTTTAGATGAGTATTTTTAAAATCTAATTTATCAAATACTGAACTTTGAGAAAATGTATGGATGGCAATTAAGAAGAAGGACATAAACAACAATGGCCTTATACCAGAACTTATAAAACTATAAGTTTCGGTTTTTCTAATTACACAATGATATACAATTCTCAAATTTCCCATCTGTGATAATCATTTTTCGTTTTATGACTCAAAAGTTCAAACCATGGAACCCCATCAGTTAAACTATGATTTCACATAAAACGCCGTTATTAATAAGTCTTCAAAAAAATCATATTCTATCTTAATCCTTAAAACAAAAAATAAAGTTTTAGTTTTTAAGATATTACATTCTCAAAAGTATATGGATATCCCTATGATTATTAGAACAAATGTGTCACAAAAAGCGTCTATATGTATCATTTTATGAACCTGACAATAAAATTTGAATTAATAAGCTGGGTAATTCTATATAGGGATAGAAAGCTCCAATATATTTCACCAGCAGTTAGAAGTCTTAAAGTAATTTAACTTCCCAGATAACAAATAAAAAAAATGAGTTGTTATAAATCCAATGATGATTATAACAACTCATTTCATTCTCGTACCAGTTAAGAATCCATTAGTCTTTTTTAAAACAGAACGCCATTAGACACCAAATGTAATACCTCGTTCTAGAATTCAAAACACTTTTATTACTAAAACTCCCATCTTACAAAAGCCTCAATTGCAGCATAATGTGCTAACCCAAGTTGATTGTAAATTTGTGCCGTTTCTTTATTTCTATCTTCTGCGCGTTGCCAAAACTCCCTACTATCATTTCCTTGAAAAACCACGCCATCTTTTTGAGATTGATGTTTAAAAATCCCTTGTCGTTTTTCTAATACTTGTCCTGGGCTCATGGGTACGGCCATATCGATATTTTCGACATCCCATTCTTGCCAGGCGCCCCTATATAGCCACACCCAACAGGTTTTCATAAACGGTTGGTTTTTTATACGTTTTACGGCTCCAAAAACAGCATCTCTACAAACTTTGTGTGTGCCATGCGGATCCCCTAAGTCTCCTGCTACATATATTTGATGGGGTTTTACTGTTTCAATTAATCGCAGCGTTAAATCAATATCTTGTTCTCCAAGAGGCTCTTTTTTAATAGAGCCCGTTTCATAAAAAGGCAGTTCCATAAAATGAATATGATCATCCTCTAATCCCAAGAAATAACTTGCCGTTCTTGCCTCTCCTTTTCGTATCAACCCTTTAATAAATCTTACCTCCGGAATATCTACTTCACTAACCTTTTTATTTTTAAGATTTGTAACCGCCTTTTTATAAATATTTTCAGCTTCAGAAGTTTCAACACCAAATTTATTATTATAATCGCACACAAATCTTGCAAATCGCAAGGCTTCATCATCTGCAACTGCAATATTTCCAGAGGTTTGATAGGCTACATGCACATCGTGACCCTGATCCACCAATCTCCTAAACGTTCCTCCCATGGAAATTATATCATCGTCTGGATGAGGGCTAAAAATAAGTACCCGTTTTTTTGCAGGTTCTGCACGTTCAGGACGCTTACTTTCATCTGCATTGGGCTTGCCACCTGGCCACCCAGTTATGGTGTGCTGCACCAAATTAAAAATTAATATATTAATATTATAAGCAGGCCCTGAATCGGCTAAGAGGTCACTCATCCCATTTTCAATATAATCTGCGTCTGTAAGCATTAAAATAGGCTTATTCAAATTTAAGGCCAATCGTAAAACCGCCTTTTTTATCATATCATCGGTCCATTCAATTTTTTCTACCAACCAAGGCGTTTGAATTCGCGTTAATTTGGATGCTGCGGCTTTATCAATTATAAATGTAACATTATGATGTTCTTGTAAAAACGAAGCTGGTATCTGATTACTCACCGTTTCTTCCACAGACCTTTTAATGATATTAGATTTCCCTTCGCCCCAAGCCATTAACAACACCTGTTTCGCTTCCATTATTTTTTTAACACCAATAGTGATTGCGGTTCTGGGCGTTTTATCAAAGCCTCCAAAATCACCACTTGCGGCTACCCTAGTAATATGGTCTAAGGCCACAAGACGCGTTTTGGAGTTCTGCAAAGATCCAGATTCATTAAAACCAATATGGCCATTACCGCCAATACCTAAAATTTGCAAATCAATACCCCCTAGAGCTTCAATTTTAGACTCATAGTTATTACAATACTCTGATATTTTTTCTTTAGAGAGAAGTCCGTCTGGGATGTTTACGTTTTCAGGCAGTATATCTATGTGGTTGAATAATACTTCATTCATAAACCTATGATAGCTATGTATCGAATCGGGCTCCATAGGGTAATATTCATCTAGATTAAAACTGATAACATTTTTAAAACTTAAGCCCTCCTCCTTATGCATGCGTACCAATTCTGCATACAAAGCTTTTGGAGTGGATCCCGTAGCCAATCCCAACACGCAATGCTTATGCTCCGATTGTTTAGACGTAATCACTCTAAAAATCTCTTTCGCCGCAGCTTTTGAAGCTGCAGAAGAGCTTTCAAAAACAACTGTATTTATATTTTCAAAACGTTTTTCAAAACCAGTTGCGCTATCGATATCACTTTTTATCATAACTTTTTATATTTTTTTATAATCTATTCTTTATATTTTTTTCTAAAACCCATTAATAAAACCGCATAGACGTCTAACGCTGTTAGTAGGCTTAACGGCGTAAATGCCCATAAATATTGAATGGATATACGGTGAGGCCATAAGCCTTAAAAAGTATATCCATTCAATATCTACAAGCGTTTTTTAAATTAAGATGATGCTATTTTAGCGTTAGATTATTATCGAAAATGATATAATCGATTTCAAAAAAGTCTATTATTTCTAGTTTTCTTTTCTATTCGTAAACTTATCGTTTCCTCTTCTGCAATATTATTCTAGCCTTCTCGATCCGTTAATTTATATACAGTCTTAATAGCCCTTGCAAGCAAAGCACCTACAACAAATTCTAGAAAATTTATTTCCATATTGGTATGAATAAAAAAAAAACTATTCTCCTAAATAATTGTACTCTTCTTTTAGTCCTAGGGTTTCAATAGCTTGTCTTCCTGGCCTAGGGCGCTTATCACCTTCCATATAATATTTGGCGCCATCCCAATCAAAAGGCGTTCCTGTTTCCCTTGGATCACCAGTAGCGACCAAGTAGTCTACCATTTGTTTTCCTAATTGATTTTCCACATCCGCATATTCTGGTGTTCCTGCCACATTGTTAATTTGGTCTGGATCCTTGTTTAAATCATACAATTCAATTGCTGGTCTTTTTCCAAATGACAAATCATAAAACGGCTTGATAGCGCTCTCATCCTGATGTTCCAATAAATAAAATTTTGTGGGTGCTGGATATTGTAACATATGAGCATCTACATCTCCATACAAAGGAGGCTCTCCTGCTGGCCATCTATCGGCTTCGTAATTTTTAATGTACAAATAATCCTTTGTTCTAAGCGCTCTTCCTGGGTAGCCCAATCCATTTTGTCGAACAAACGCATGACGTTCACGTCCCATTACAAAGAAATCACGCTCTTTATCAATAGTCCCTGAATCTTCAGAAGTTAATATAGGTAGCAAACTTTTAGCGGTCATTTCTTTCGGAATTTCAATGCCTGCCAATTCTAAAAAGGTAGGAGCAAAATCATTTAAGCTCACAAAATCATCTATCGTTCTGTTGCCTTTATAATGGTCTGGCCATGAAATTATCAATGGTATTTTAGTTCCAGCATCGTATAAGTTTGCCAAACCTCTAGGCATCTGCCATCCATTGTCACTACAAATAATAATAATCGTGTTTTCTAGTTGCCCCATCTCCCCAATCAATGCCATATAAGAAGCTACCTCATTATCGAACATTTGAATTTCATTGTAGTAATCTGCTATATCTTTACGTACTTCTTCTGTATCTGGCAAATAGGAAGGCACTACAATCGCACTTAAATCTATATCGGCAGATTTCCAACCATCTCTTCTAAAAGGTCTATGGGGATCTCTACTGCTATACCAGTACATCCATGGTTTTCCTTTGTCTATTTCATTATAAAATTCTTCAAAAGAATCATAACGCTCTCCTCCAGGATTGATTTCCCAACCGTTAGGCTCTGCATTACCTGGCCCCCAGCCTTTCCCTTCTATACCTACATGGTACCCGTTCTCCGACATTAATTTAGTGTACACCGGTTCCTGAGGAAAACCTCCCCAAAGGTTTGCCCCTTCCCCTAAGCGCCAAACATCCTGCCCTGTTAACATAGAGGCACGTGCTGGAGAACATGAAGGCGAAGCACAAAAAGCATTATTAAACAAAATACCATCTTTTGCCACCTTATCTATGTTTGGTGTTTTAATTACCTGGTCGCCATACGCACCCACATGATCGGAAAAGTGATTATCCGTCATCAATATTAAAATATTTGGTTTTTTAGCCGTCTCTTTTTTTTCTGTTTTCGCACACCCTACGAATATTACTAATAGCAAGATGCTAAGCCTTTTAAACGTTGAAAGTTTCATAATTGATTATTGTTTAATTTATTATTTCTGTTTCTACAATATCCACCAGTCTATCTGGCTTATTGATTTTTTTATTGGAGGAACCCATCGTTTTATTTTTAATTAATGGATTTGCCCAGATACCTACACTAAAAATGTAAGCCAAGGTTATATAGTTAAAGAACATGCCGAACTTGAGTCCGAATACATCACTTAGCCCCCCCACTATAAAAGGCGCTATCGCACCACCTACAATTCCTGTACATAAAATGCCTGCAAAGGATCCATGATGTGATTTCAAAGAGTTTAATGCCAGAGAGAATATAATAGACCACATAACAGAAGCAAAAAAACCCACCATTGGAAAGGCAATTAACGCTACTGTTTTACTCCCAAACAATCCTAAAGTAAGAGATAAAAAGGCCAAGGATGAAAAAGTTAATAGTATCATTTTACTATCAAAAAACTTCAGTAATATCAATCCAAAAAAACAGCCTAAGGTGAGCAATCCCCAAAAATTCCCCACAGCCTCTGCTCCTGCAAGATCTGGGTTAACGCCGTGATAGGTTTCTAAAAATTGTGAAATCCAAAAGGAGACGCCCTGTTCAAAACCAACATAACAAAAAATGCCTATAAAAAAGGAAACCACTATTTTGTTCTTGAACAGCATTTTAACAGTAGTCCAATCCCCAGACTTCTCATCTTCTTTACGCTTAACGTCTGGAAATTGTATGGTTACAATAAGGATAACCATGAGAAAGGCTATAACTGCAAATATCCAGTAAATGGCAACCCACGTCATATCTGTAGGCACTAATGATGCCAGCAACTCGACCATCGGCCCAGGATTTGGTTTACCTATATTTTCCACGAGATAGGAAAACAAATACGGACCGGCAACACCTGCTGCACCAAAAAATAATTGTGCCAAGACAGAATAAAACGCAAAATTTTCTTCGCCGCCAGCTTCTCTAAGCAAGGGGTTAATGGCAACCTGAAGCATAGCCATTCCTGTACCTATCATAAACAACGAAACCAAAAACACTATAAATGATGGAAATAATGCGAATGAAAACGCTCCAAGAGTTGCCAAGGTAAACCCCAATAACATTACCTTTTTTTCTTTATATTTTTCTACAAGAATTCCTGAAGGGATGGACATGACTCCATAGGCCGAAAAGAAAGCCATGGTCATAAACCCTAAAGAAGAGAATTCTAAATGGAATGTTTCCTTTATCCCTGGGTTTAATGCACCTAGAATGTTTGTTAGAAATGAAATTACAAAAAACACCAACAGGACTAATCCTACTATTAAAAATCTACCTTTCATATATTTTCTATTTAATTGCTCTACCTTTTCAAAACCAGAAAGGATAAAAATTAATACTTACTATGTTTTAAACTATAAATGGCGGCACCTACAAAACCGGCACTATTTCCTAGCTTTGCTCCCTCGATGCTTACATTTTCCAAACTTTCTTTTAATGCAAATTCGGCAACCTTACTTCTTATCATATCAATAAAAAATTCGCCAGCAGAGGAAATACCCCCGCCAATTATAATTTTGCTTGGATTTAGGGCATTAACATAACCTGAAATCCCTAAAGCGATATACGTAGAAACCTGCTCCACAACTTGAACGGCTAAAGGCTGCCCTTCTAAAAACAATTGCACAATACGCTTGCCGTCTATCTTATCTTTTAACCCGTTATCACATTGCTCTTGATATAATCTAACCATAGCTGATGTTGAAGCCACATCTTCCCAATTAAGTACCTCACCATTAATAATCATAGGAAACATGCCTAGCTCTCCTCCCATCCCATAGTGACCTTGAAAAAGTTCTCCTTTAATAATTAAGGCACCACCAATTCCTGTTCCTAACGTAAAAAACAATAGAGTTTCATCTACAAAACCAAATTTAGAAAACTCTCCAGTTGCCATCATATCCGCATCATTTGCGATAAAGGTTGGTAATCTTACTTGGCTTTCAATTAGTGATCCTAAAGGAACATTTTCCCAATCTGCCAAATTATCTGCGGCGCCCAAAACCATGTTTTTATCCTTTACAAGGCCTGGTGTACCCACGCCTACAGAAACCACCTTCAGGTTTAGCATTTTTGCCATTTGCAAAGCTTCTAATATCGCTTCACAAATATTTTGAACAATCTCATCTCTTGAGATTTTGGCAGGAGTTGGTTTTTTAGAACTCCAAATTATATCACTTTTGGTGTTAACAAGTCCATATTTAATAGATGTGCCACCTAAGTCAACCCCAATTCCAACGTGCTCCTCCATAACGATTTAGTTTTGTGACTCTCCGTAATTTCCCTGTACCTTCTCCAATAGCGCCTTTAACTTTCTCTCTGCTTTTCTGTAGCGTTTTTCTCCGTATACATTTACCATTTCTTTAGGGTCTTTATTCATATCATAAAGTTCCCATTCATTTATATCGTTATAAAAGTGAATGAGTTTATAGTCTTTGGTTCGAATCCCGTAATGCCGTTTTACCGAATGCCAACTAGGGTAATCGTAATAATGGTAATAGGTCGCTTTTCTCCAGTTCTTTGGCGTTTTCCCGTCCTTTTGAAAAACAGGCTTTAAGGATTGCCCCTGAATTTCTTTTGGTATATCGACGCCCGCAATGTCCAGAATGGTGGGGCCAAAATCAATATTCATGGCTAATGCACTAGAGGTCAGGCCTGCTTTAATGGCGGTAGGATATCGAATTACCAAAGGCATTTGATACGATTCCTCATACATGAAACGTTTATCAAACCAGCCGTGCTCTCCTAAGAAAAAACCTTGGTCTGAGGTATAGATAATCATGGTATCATCCAAAATCTTCTCCGTTTCTAAGTAGTCGAACAGACGTCCTATATTATCATCAACAGAGGCGATACATGCTAAATAATCTTTCATGTACTGCTGATATTTCCACTCCACAAGAGCATTGCCCTTCAAGTCTAAAGTTCTAAATTCCATACGTCTTTTAGCGTAGGCTTGATTCCATAGTTCTCGTTGTTCAAGTGTTAATCGCTTATAAACTTTCAAAAACTTATTTAAATCTTGACCTTTATCATTAGCTTCAATAATATCTAGTTTCTTTAATTCTTCTGGATTTACAGTTTCATCAAGATCAACCGTTTTAAGCGCTTCCTCCAGTTCTTCAGGACTGGCCAGTTTCAAATCCCATATGTCAAACATATGATGGGCTATTTCCATTTCTTGATCTTTGGCAGCTGTGCCCCTATTGGAATAATCATCAAATAAGGATTCTGGTAACGGAAACTCCACGTCATCATACATGGCGAGATGGCGTAATGCGGGCATCCAGTTTCGATGTGGGGCCTTTTGTTGGTAAATCAAGCAAAACGGTTTTTCCTTATCTCTAGAAGACATCCAGTTTAAGGCCTTATCTGTAATTAAATCGGTGACATACCCTTCTTCTCTATGGGTTTTTCCCATTTCTATAAAATCTGGATTATAATAATCACCTTGCCCAGGAAGAACACTCCAAAAATCAAAGCCTGTAGGCTCTGAAGCCAAATGCCATTTTCCTATTAGAGCTGTTTGGTATCCTGCTGTTTTTAACAACTTAGGAAAGGTTACCTGGCTACCATCAAAAATATCTAGATTGCCTTTTACCCCATTAACATGGCTTAATTTCCCCGTTAAAATAGCGGCTCTACTAGGCGCGCAAATTGAGTTCGTGACATAACAATTATTAAAACGAATACCTTCATCTGCTATGCGATCAATATTTGGCGTTTTATTAAAGATACTGCCGTAGCTACTAATGGCTTTTGTAGCATGGTCGTCGGTCATGATGAATATAATGTTTGCTTTTTTAGATTGAGCAAATGCTGATATTGTTATAAAAAATAAGATTGTTCTTAAATAAGTTTTCATTATAACCTGGTTCGTTTATGTTAATATTGCCGTTTTAAATGCTTTTACTTTTGAAATGGTCATTATTATATGTTTCCCTCTAACATTCTTAACCTATCCAAAGCCTCTAAGAAATAATAATCGGCATAGTTTAAAGGAGAATCTACCTCAACACCATAAAGCAAGGTGCCAACGGAATGTTTCAAAATAAAGCCTTTATTAGTACCATCTGTTGCAAGATAAGCGGGCGATTCTAGGCTTTTTAATGTTTGTTTTGCCCAGTTCATATACCTATCCGCATCTTCTTTAGAAACATACTCTTGCAGCTCCAATAATGCAGAAGCGATAATGGCTGCTGCCGAGGCATCTCTTTTTGTTGTAGGCGTAACTTCTGCATCAAAATCCCAATATGGAACTAAGTCTTCGGGCATATTTGGATGATTTTCTATAAAATCTGCAATTTTAATCGCTTGATTCAAATATTTCTTGTCTTTAGTTTCTCTATACATAGCGGTATAGCCATACAACCCCCAAGCTTGACCTCTGGACCATGCCGACTCATCCGACAATCCTTGATGCGTAGTTCTTTTAAACACTTTACCAGTTTCAACATCATAATCGACAACATGATAAGAACTGTAATCGCTTCTAAAATGGTTTTTAATGGTATTATCTGCATGTGTAATGGCGGTGTTTCTATAAATGGAGTCTCCTGTTATTTTAGTGGCATGAAACAACAACTCAAGATTCATCATATTATCAATAATAACAGGGCATTCCCACATACCTTCTTTAAAGTGGACAATAGGCTCCCAAGACTGAATAATCCCAGCTTTCGGCCTAAACCGCGTCATTAAGGATTTTGCAGACTGCACAATTACAGAATCGTATTGGGCAGAGGGATAAAGCTTCATAGCATTTCCAAAACTGGCTTCCATCATAAAACCGATATCATGATTTCCAGTATAATATTGTACAGAATCTAAGCGTGTGGTGTAATCCATCGCCCGGTCTTTCCATTTATCATCTTTAGTCAATTTAAACAAATACCACAAGCTTCCTGCATAAAAACCACTGGTCCAATCGTATGCTTGAGCATATTTAATGTTCCCATCTTTAATGGCTCTGGGTATATAAAATTTTTCACCTTTTTTCGCTTGTATAGAATCGTATAAAACCTCGTATTGTTTTGCGGCTATATCTATTACGTTAGAAGTAAATTCCTTTTGTGTCTTGTCACCTTCTTTGCAACTGCTGAACAGGCCTATCATTAACAATAATAAAATAAGAGTTTGTGTTTTCATGGAATCAAAGGTTTTTTCAATAAATAATTAAATATTAATATGCCGTAAAAGTAAATGTCATAAAAAGAATAGGCACCTTTGAATGTTACCGAAACAAGAGAGAGATGATACATCCCTAAACCCTTTTTTATCAACACGCACTAGTATAAAAGAAACACTCCTACTTATTCCTAATTTAAAAAAAACAATACGGCTCCACTTAAGTACTATAAGAATTTGATAAGCTTCATTTAAAGAAAAAACCACATCGATACAGATTCTGCAAAAAAAAAACCATCACAAGGTTACCAATACCAAGGACAGATGTTACATGTTGCAAAAAACACCATAAGCTTTTTCTATATATTAAGTACATTTGTAACAGCCTCAGGCCACACTCGCACCCTCACTTCATTTATAGCATTATGAGAAAAACTAAACTTAAGTACTTATCCTTTTTACTATTTGTTTTGTGCATACATTCTTTTTCTCAAGACAGAACCATTTCATTTACGCACCTTTCTGCTAAAGACGGTTTATCCCAAAATGGAGTTATGGCTATTTTTAAAGATTCAAAAGGATTTATGTGGTTTGGCACTAGAGATGGCCTAAACAGATATGACGGGTATAGTTTTAAAGTTTTTAGGCATAATAACTTAATCTCAAATAGCTTAAGCAACAATTTCATTACGGTTATAAAAGAAGACAACGAAGGGATCCTTTGGATAGGTACAGACAATGGTTTAAATTCTTTTGACAGAAGCACGGAAACCTTTAAAGTTTACACCACCAGCTCTACGAACAACCATTCTATTTCTAACAACAAAATCCTTTCCATTTTAAGTTGTGAAAATGGAGATTTATGGGTAGGTACAGAGAATGGTCTTAATTTGAAAAAAAAAGAAACCGATAATTTCGAAAGGTTTCATTACATTGTTAACAACCCAAACTCCCTTAGTGGAAACGTAGTAAATACCATTTATGAAGATTCAAAAAACACGATTTGGATAGGCACAAAATATAATGGTTTAAATAAATTAAATAAAAAAAACAAGCAATTTACTGCTTACAAGCACCACCCAAAAGACCCTAACTCTATACGAAGTAATGATATAAAAGCTATTGCCGAGAGCAGAGATCATAAATTATGGGTCGGAACGGCAGACAACGGTATATCTCTACTAAATGAAGACGGCTCTTTTAGCCATTTTCAACATAATAAAAACAGTAGCAACAGCCTTTCGAACAATCGTGTAAGAGAACTTTTGTTCGACACAAAGAACAACCTATGGATCGCTACATATAACGGTTTAAATTATCTAAACACTACAAATTTAACATTTGAAGTTTATAAAAACTCCGACCAAAACACAAACACTATTAGCCAAAACTCCATACGCTCTTTATACTTAGATGCTACTGGATTTTTATGGGCAGGCACCTATTTTGGGGGGATAAACCTTATCAACCTCAAGTCGAAACAGTTTAAATACTTTCAACATAATGCAGCAAAAGAAAACAGTTTAAGCTATAACGTTGTAAGTGCTATGGTTGAAGACTCCAAAAAAAATGTTTGGGTAGGTACTGAGGGCGGCGGACTAAATTATTTTGATATCAAAAGCCAATCCTTCTCCAGAATACACGAGTTTAATGGCAACAGCATTAATGCACAAACCATTAAATCTCTTTTAATTGACAAAAACCAAAATTTATGGATTGGAACGCACCTGGACGGCTTGTTGGTTTTAGAATTAAAATCTAAAAAAATAAAGAAATTTTTAAATAATGAAGACGACCCAAACTCCTTAAGTGACAATAGTATTCTTTCTTTAACCGAAGACAATTCTGGAACCATTTGGATTGGAACAGAAAATGGCCTTAATGTATTCAACCCAAAAACTAATAAAATCAGTAAGGTTCAACTAAAAGACAACAATATATCCATTACCAAAATATTTGAAGATTCTAAAAAAAATATTTGGATGGGCACGAAACAAAATGGACTCTTATTAATCAATAACGAAACGATCAAATATTATATAAATGCCCCGAACAACCCCCAAAGCATAAGCCATAATACAATATATGATATTTTTGAAGATTCTAAAAAACAATTATGGATAGGCACCTATGGAGGCGGTTTAAATTTATTAAACCAAACAGAAAACACGTTTACCCAATTTAGAGTAAGCGATGGCCTTATTAATGATATTGTATATCAAATTGAAGAGGACCGCCATAAAAACTTATGGATTTCTACGCCCAGTGGTCTTTCTAAATTTGATACAAACTCAAAAAAATTTAAAAACTACACACCAAAAAACGGACTTCCCATAGAAGAATTCAATACAAACTCTTCGCTTAACCATTCTAATGGCAATATGTTTTTTGGGGGGTTCAATGGGGCTATAAGCTTTAATCCAGACGACATATTAGACAGCCCAGTGGGCCCTGTTTTAAGGTTAACAGGTTTAAAGCTCGCCAATAAACAAGTCGTGCCAAACGATGAAAACAACCTGCTTAAAGTTCCAATAAACGACACTAAGACTATTACATTCTCACACGACCAAAACATATTCACTATAGACTACATTGCCTTAAATTATGCACATCTAGGGCAAAATCAATATGCTTATCAATTGGAAGGTCTAGAGTCCGATTGGAATTACGTAGACAATAAGCGCTCTGCAACCTATACAAACTTATCTGCTGGAGAATACACTTTTAGAGTAAAGGCAGCCAATAACGACGGTGTCTGGAGTAAATCGCCCATTGTTTTAAAAATCATAAAACGTCCTCCCTTTTGGCTTACAACTTGGGCCTATATGGCATACTTTCTTCTTACATTTATCATATTTTTAATTATTAGAAAGTATTTTTTAATAAAGCTCCACCTTGAAAACAACTTAAAGTTGGAAAAAATGGAGAAGCAACAAATAGAAGACTTAAGTCAATTAAAGTTAAAGTTTTTTACAAATATCTCTCATGATTTTAGAACGCCCTTAACCCTTATACACGGGCCTTTACAAGAACTCATTAAAAAATCCAATAACCAAGACGATTCCCACAACCACCTTCTGCTAATAAAAAAGAATGTAAATCTTATGTTGCGGTTAATAAATCAATTAATGGATTTTAGAAAACTTGAAACAAATACGGTATCCCTCCGTCTTTCCAAAGAACCTATTTCACCGTTTATAAAAGAAATTATGTTCTCGTTTCAAGAGCTTGCCAAGGCCAAGGCAATCAAATTTACTTTTATATCGAAAGTAGAGCAGGACATATTATTTTTTGATAAGAATAAGATAGAAAAAGTATTATACAACCTCCTATCTAATGCCTTTAAATTCACACCTGATGGAGGCAAGATTACAGTTGAATTACAATATAGACCTGCACCGGCTAAACATGAGACTAATTTTATAGAAATTCATATTAAAAACTCTGGTGACGGCATTTCCAAAAAAACCTTAGATCATATTTTTGATCGTTTTTTTCAAGAAGAAAACCAAATTGACCAAACACAATCTGGATCGGGAGTTGGTTTATCTATAGCCAAAAGCCTTATAGAAGTGCATAAAGGCTATATCGTGGCTAAAAGCAAGTTGAAGAAACACACCAAATTTATTATAGGCCTTTCTTTAGATGACATTTATACCGCTGAAGATAAGTCTAAAACCAATGCTCCAATAGAAGATAACAGCTTCTTTACGAACAAACCCATAACGGCAGTTATTAAAAAAGAGCATACGCATACGATACTTATTGTGGAAGATAACCTAGAATTACGGAATTTTTTAAGCCAAACGCTTTCCCCTGAATATAATATTATCACTGCAGAAAATGGAGAGGTTGGAGTAACTAAAACCCGTGAAGAAAAACCCGACATCATTCTTTCTGATATTATGATGCCCATAATGACAGGTCTTGAATTATGTAAAATTTTAAAATCCGATTCTAAAACAAGTCATATTCCCATACTGCTTCTTACAGCACGAACCACGTCTTCTGTAGAATTAGACAGCTATGATACCGGTGCCAATGATTTCATTTCCAAGCCATTTGACATAGATGTTTTAAAATCAAAAATAAGCAGCATGGTACACTCCATGAAACATATTAAAAATTATTCTAGGAAAAAGATACTATTGGAAGACTCTGAGATAAATAACAGCTCAGCCGACGAGGAGTTTTTAGAAAAATTATCTAATTATATAAGGGATAATATTACTAATCCTAATTTAAATGTAAATAAAACAGGTAAAGATTTAGGTATTAGCAGGGTTCATTTATACCGGAAAGTAAAGCAAATTACTGGCAAAAGCCCCGTTGAATTTATAAGGGATTTCAGGTTATCGGCCGCTGCAAAGTTTTTAGAGCAAAATAATTACAACGTAAATGAAGTAAGCTATAAGGTAGGTTTTCAAGATGTTAGTTATTTCAGAAAATGTTTTAAAAAAAAATATGGCATATCTTCTACAAAGTATTCTGAAAAGAACAGCAAAACATCCATTAATTAAAAAAATAAAGCAGAACTCAAATTCATATAAAATGAGTTGCTGCTTTATTTTTAACTCTGAAAAAAACTAAAACCCTGATTGAACTTGAAACGTTCCTTTAACTTTTATTTGTTCTTGTTTTGCAGTATTAGGGTTGTCAAAAAACCCGTCTATTTCCAACTTATAACTAGCTACTCCGGTGTTTCCTATAATCATGGTAGTTTTTAAATTCGACAATTTTGCTGTACCAGATGTAGAAATATAATTTACACCTTCTATAATAATGATGATTGAAGAAGCTGTAGAGTCAATATCCCACTCATCAGAAAGATCTGCTAACGGAAGCGGTTGTCCATTTTCCAAACTTAAACCAGCACTCACAACAACCTCATGTTTTTGATCAGATAAAGTCATGGATATGCCTTTATCGCCATCCTCATTTTCTCTATAAATACTAGATATAGCTCCGTCATCATACTCTTCCTCTAAATCCCAAGAGTTAGAATACGTATTATCTGCAAGAGTAAAACTATAAGCGTTTTGGTTTTTATTATTATCAGGATCTGTTACTGCATCATCGTCATTGCTACTGCAACTTGCAAATGATAGGCCTACAAAAAGAAACAATAATTTTAAATGTTGAGAATTAAGTGTCAAAATATTCATGTGTTAAATTTATATATATTATTTGCTATTTACATACTACCTGTATTCATTTCTAATGGTTACAGGTTCAAAAAATTTAGCTTTTAAGGGTTAAAAGGATCAACTACTTCTGCGCCTAGCCAATCAGAAAAAAGCTTGGGCGTATTATCTAAAGTCAAGTTGCTATATTCAAGATGGAAATTATAACCGTAGTAATAATTAATACTCATTCCATATTCTGTACAATTAATAAAATTGACATCATGGATTTTTAAATAATCCTTATAACCTAGTTTTATAGCGCCGTTTGGATAGCCCGTAGTCTGTCCTGCGTTAGAAATATCCAAATACCCAATTTCATTTAAGGGGCTATTAGATTCAATACTCAAGCCTTTCCAATACCCAGCAACATCTTCTTTTCCTTTAATAGTTATTCTGTTATCCGCTGTACCTACCATAATAGTTTCGTGCTGATAGGAGAACGCATTACTAAAACGAATTTCACTTCCTGCATCCATAATTAATGTCACACCTGGTGCAAATGTAAATCTACGTTTAGCATCATTATTAGGTTTAAATCCATTTGAAAAAAATGGGACATCAATATTGTGAAATGTAATATCTTTATTAACATCTGTTCGTTCTAACAGAATATAATCATTTACATTGCCTTTATAAGTACTCGTTTCATCAATAGAATTGATATAGTTTGGATTCGTTACAATAGGTACATCATTTTTTGTGAAGGTTGAATTAGAAATGTTTAAAGTAGATGCATATCCCACCCAATGTAGTCCTATTTCTTGACACTCTTGAATGGTACAATTATCAAAATCCATAACACCTCCCCAAGAGCCAATAACAGCGCCTTTATAGTTCCAGCCACCTGGACGAATTTGCCCCGCATACTCAACGGTTACATGGCTCATAATGTTAGAGGGGTTATCACTGGTCATTAATAAACCTCTCCAATGCCCTTTATTTTTTTCTGTTCCCGTTAAAATAATGGGATCTTCAGCTGTACCATTCATCTCAATCTTATAATTTGCATCATCGATAAATTGTAGCCCTGCATTTTTCTCGAATGCAATAACCACACCAGCGTCTATAAGAATATCGCCTTTAATTTTTGGATCACAACTTATAATATAATCTACGGAAGCTCCTGGCACATTTTCTAGATGAATATTCCCTGAACTGAAGTAATTACAGTCTAACTCAATTGGAGGTACGTTTGCAATTGGAGCGTCTTCGCCTTCACTATCATCACTACTACAACTAGTAAAGGAGATGCCAAGAGCAAGTAAAAAAATTAAAGGTTTTAATGTAATCTGTAGGTTTTTCATTTTGAATTGTTTTAATGTTAAAAAAATATCAAGCTTTAATAAAACTGATATTATTATGCCCCGTATCTATTATAAATGTAGTATTTGTAATAGATAGAATTTCCCAGGTTGAAGTTGTGCCATTTATACTAACTTCTATTCGATGATCTTCAATCAATCTATAGGTAGCAGCAGACTCTTCACTAATACAGTCTTCATTCTTATACCCATACTCCTTTATTTTTATAAGGTCGTATTCTGTAAAGAAAATATATGTTTTTTTTAAACATTCAGTCAAGGGTTCTTCACCTTCTATGCTATCGTAAAACCATTTACCAAGTAAACTTTCTGAGGTGTTTTTATTTCGAGTAACAAATGAAGCCACTTCACTTTCGGTAATATTCCCATTAGAATCCTTAGCTGCAACCATCCAATAATAAGTAGTTTCAGGTGTTAATTCTTCATTTAGCGTTAAAGTATTCACACCTAAATTAGCTGCAATAGCGGTTTGTGGTTGATTGTTTGTTCCTAAAAACACTTGATAGGTTATTGTATCGCCATCTGGGTCTACAGCCGCTTCCCAATTAAGTTGGGGCAACAAGCTTATAGGGGCATTTCCGTCTCCTACCTCCATTAAACTAAAAGGATTAGGGTTTTGATTTTGTACAGCATCATCGCTACTACAATTGGTTATAACGAGACTTAAGAGTATTATAAAAACAATACTCTTTATTTGAATTAAATTAGTTTTCATTTTTATAAGATTTTAGGACGTTTAATAAATTATGTGTAATGGTGTTTTAAATATTAAACCGTACTCCAGCAGCAAGCACAAGTTGGCCGCCATCAATTATAACATACTTAAGCTCTGCAAAAGGCGTGATGCTACCACCCGTGTTCAAATTCCCTCCAACTCCAAGGTTAAGGCCAACACGACCGTCACTAGCACTAGCGTTGCTACCAAAACCACCAAAAGCGGAATCATCATATTTTACGTTAACACTACTGTAGTTTAAACCGCCCAATCCATAAAAATCAAACTGATCATCCTGTACAAAATAATAATTGGCATTCGCATTAAGTTCAAACCAGGTTACTTTAATAGGGCCTTCATTTTTTGGTAAATAATAAATAAAACTTGGTGAAATACTCAATTTATCTGCAATTCCAAATTCAGCATTGGCTCCAATACCAATATTTTCAATTTCGGTTCCATAGGCAACCATCCCTCCAATTCGGGTATTTATATCTTGGGCATTTACTTTGGATAGCATTAAGCTAAAAAAGCATAAGCTTAAACTTGCAATAATTAATTTTTGATTTTTCATGATAAATTAGTTTTAAGGTGTTGATTTATAATAAATTATTAGAATTATTTTCTACAGGTAACGCAAGAGTGGCATTTAAAAGACTTAAGACCGTCTTCCAGTTTTCACCCCCTTAATGCAGGACAATTTTCTTGGTCTCTGTTCCTTTTGCCCCTTTTAATGTAAGGAGGTAAAGGCCTTTTCTTTCTTGACTCAAATCCATGGTAAAATTTTTCTTTTCTGATGAAAATTGTAAGTGCTCAACTTCCTGCCCAAGCATATTGGTAATGCTCACATTTGAAACCAAACGATCTGTTTCAACAGAAAAACGGCCCGTACTCGGATTAGGAAAAACACGGAGCCATGTAGTATCCGTAACATCGTTTATGCCAAGACTTTCTCCTCCGTGATAACGCGCTACCGCAAAAGAGGTAACAGCGCCCCGTTTCCCCATATTTGTTGCACCACCAGCCACTATAATCTTTCCATCGGGCTGTATGGCCAATGCATAAATATGATCTCTCCTATCTCCAATAGACGTACCTGTTTCTCCATTATCGCCAAACCCGGTATCTAAGCTTCCATCAGAATTAAAGCGAGCGACTCCAAACCCATTTCCATGGCCAGGTTTGCTTGTAAAGCCTGTGGCAACAATCTTTCCATCGTCTTGAAGTGCTATCGCTGTTTTGGTTAAGGTTTCTGTTTTAACGATACCATTGTCCCCAAAACTGGAGTCTAAACTCCCATCTGTATGATATTTTGCTAGCGCAAGCTGTTGCCTTTCTGAATTTGTACTACCTCCTACGAGTATTTTTCCATCATTAAGAACAAAAATAGAATGTATTTCTTCCTCACCACTTTGCGGCGTACCCCAACCATCTGAAATTAAGTCTGTATCAACTTTTCCTCCTGTACCAAAACTGGTATCTAAGCTTCCGTTGGTAGTATAGCGCGCAATCGTAAAATTACGTCCTTCATTTTCTTTAACTCCGAAACCTGCTGCCAAAATTCGTCCATCGGGTTGTATGGCTAAAGCATGGATACCGTCTTGCTGTCCATAAAAATCTGTTACTACTTTTCCATTAGCACCAAAACTTGTATCTAAAGTGCCATCATAATGATACCGTACCAAAGCAAAATTCATGGAATGTGGAACTTGAGAGTTATCATAGGTATTGCCCCCAACTATTATTTTACCATCCGATTGAAGCGTTACAGCAAAAGCATTATCTTCATTATGTTCTACAACATCCGTATTTACGATACCTCCCACACCAAAATTACTATCTAAACTTCCATCGATCAAGTACCGACTAACTGTAAACTTATCTTTATATCTACCCACAGCTACAATCTTATCATCGGGC
The DNA here is from genome assembly GCF_042427585.1 of Mariniflexile ostreae. Classification (NCBI taxonomy): domain Bacteria; kingdom Pseudomonadati; phylum Bacteroidota; class Flavobacteriia; order Flavobacteriales; family Flavobacteriaceae; genus Mariniflexile; species Mariniflexile ostreae. The sequence goes on from NZ_JBHMFC010000034.1 coordinate 82,987, forward strand.
TGTACCACAGATGCAAGAAAAACGTTTCCAGTACCTTCATCTCCGTGCAAAACACTTCCACCAGAGCCAAAACTTGTATCTAAGCTTCCATCACTATTATAACGCGCCACAATACGCTGCAAATACCAAGAGGACGTCCCTGCGCCTCCTGCAACAATAATCTTCCCATCAGATTGAAGGCTAATAGCGTATATTTCGTCCCCACCATAATTGCCATCGCTTCCATTATCAATACTAGTTGTAACTGTTCCATCTACCCCAAAACTAGTGTCTAGGGTACCTGCCTGCTGTGCATATCCAAAAGTTAATAGCGAAAAAAGAAGAATTAAAAAAATGTAGTGGTTTTTCATAATATTGGGTTTATATACAAATTGAAATTTATACACAGACAAATATTAGGATAAACAGTTGATGCCCAATAGCGCAATATGTAAACGGCGCTAAACACCTTATAACAGGTCTAATTTTTAATGTAATTGGTAAATGCTGTTTTTACATAAAACGATATGGCTACTACAAACCAATAGTTTTGAGCCAAATACAAGGTTTTTATAACCATCTGTACAGTTTCATGTCCATTGGGATAAATTTTTAGTAGTTTTAATAATTTTTAGATTACGCCCTATTATTCAATTCCTAATTTTATGATTAAAATAATCCTCATAGACGATGAACCTAAAGCCATAAAAAGCTTAGAATGGGAAATTAACAACTATTGTAAAGATGTGGAGATTATGGCTACGTTCACCAAACCTAAAGAGGCTATTACCTATTTACAGCACAACGACCCAGATGCTGTGTTTTTAGATGTAGAAATGCCCGGTATGGATGGCTTTCAATTTTTAGATCATTTTAAGCAACGGCTCTTTTGTGTGGTTTTCGTAACGGCCTACAATCAATATGCAATTAAGGCTATTAAAGAAAATGCTATGGATTATCTATTAAAACCTATCGATTCCGAAGATCTGATCATAACGATTGAAAAATTAAAAGCCAATAAAAAAAACGAACGCACTTATGATGCTTTAGAAGAACGTTTACGAGCTAACACCAACAAACGTATTGCTATTCCTATTGAGGGCAAGCTGCTTTTTATTGACCCTGAAAATATAATTTATTGTGAAGGGGATGGGAATTATTGTAAAATCCATATGGATGATAAAAAGCCGTTACTTATTTCCAAAAAACTAAAAGAAATTCATGCATCTTTACCAGCCTCTGATTTTTTTAGAGTACACAACAGTTATGTTATAAACTTAAAACGGGTTAGTGAGTACTTAAAGACAGACGGTTATATTATTCTTGACAATTCAAAGAAAATACCTGTGTCGCGAAACAAAAAATCTGCTTTTTTAGATAAAATTTAATGGCCTATGGAATTTGCCCCAACACTTTTTTTCTGGCAATTGATGGTAACGGCTTTATTTGTCCTTTGCATTATGAGCTTGGTTATTGGATACTTTTCAAGGGAAAAAAGCTTTTTATTTTATGGCATTTATACGGTTTTCCTGCTTTTTTATTTTATTCTGGTTACCCCTTATGATTTTCTGTGGCGCGACCAGCTGTACACCACACCTTTTAAAACCTTACGTTGGTATTCTCAAGTAATCTACAATTGCGCTTACTTTATCTTTTTTCTTTATTTTTTAGATATAAAAACACACCTCCCAAACTTTAACAAGTTTATCGTTAAGGTTGTGGGGCTCGCCTTTTCGCTTGGCACACTGGTGTTTATTTATGGTATTATATTAAATAAGCCCGACGTTTTCGATTTTTTCTATATTTATATTTTTGTGCCCATCTTGTTTTGCTTTGCAATTTATACACTTGTTAAATCTTTTTCGCTTCCAGGAAGGTTAAAGTATTTTTTTATTACAGGAGGGGGTGTTTTTATTGTTTTGGCCATGATGGCCCTTTTTCTTCCCATTCTAGGGTATCGTATTTTTAACCTAGACTCCTTTGCGCTTTTCTACACAGGGGTTTATATAGAACAATTTGTATTTGCTTTTGGTTTAGCGTATAAGGTTAAACAAATAAATCATGCGCTGCTTGAAAAATCAAAAGAAAATCAACACATAAAAGAGGTTCAAAATCAAGTTTTGGAAAAAAAATTAAAAGAAAAGGAACGCGAAATACTAACCATAACCACCAAAGCAGAGCAAGAACGCCTCTCCAGTTTAAAGTCTAAATTTGAAGATGAGATTCATCGCCTACATTTAGTGTCGTTACAAAGCCAAATGAACCCCCATTTTATTTTTAACGCGCTCAACTCCATCAAGGTTTTTTTAATTGAAAACGACAAACAACAAGGCATACACTATTTAAACAAGTTTTCAAAACTCATTCGAATTATTTTAGAAAACATTCGGGTAGACACCATTTCTTTACACGAAGAACTCGCCATATTGAAATTATATGTAGACATTGAAAACATTCGTTTTGAAGAAAAAATAAACCTAAACATTAAAAACCCTGAAAATATACACATCAAAAACATCATAATTCCTCCCATGATCCTTCAGCCTTTTATAGAAAATGCTATTTGGCACGGGTTAATGTTAAAAGAAGGCGAAAAATGGATCGATCTTCTTTTTTTCCAGGAAGAAAACGCCATAATTTTAAAAATTCGCGACAATGGTATTGGGCGGCAAGCAGTGCAACAACGCGAGGAGGGCCGAAAGTTATTTAAAAAGAAGTCTATTGGCTTAAAAATTACTCAAGAGCGCCTTACACATTTCAACCAAAAGCGACATCTTGATTATACATTTAAGATTCACGATTTAAAAAATGAAACCGGAGCACCGGAAGGCACCGAAATTGAATTCATTTTCCGTAACACCCCAACTCATTAAATGTCTTTTCAATTACCCCTAATTAACCAAAGGACTTAACCCCAAAGTACTGGCCGTATCATGAGCTTTCGCATGGTGCTTACAAAAACTTCGGCCCTCTTCTTATAGTATTTCTCATCGTGCTTTTATTATAATATTTAAAAATGTGAATTGTATAAAACATCTCAAATATGATGTAATGTACACACGGCATATGTGCTGCATCTTTGTACATTGAAATTTAAACACTGTTTTTACATTAAAATTAATACCAATTTTATTTTAACTTAAAGAGGAGTGTTTTTCATTTTTAATCAAACAAAATGTAATACAAAGTAACCCATGAAAAATATAACACGCATCATAGTCTTAATATGTGCTTTTAGCTATACCCAATCTGCATTGGCACAAGACCCTACAGACGATTACAAAAAACACTTTAAATTAGCCACAGGCCTAAGTGCTGGTTTACCGCTTAACGACCCTTACGACCTTAATTTAGGGGCCGATGTTAGGCTTTTATATAGTATTTCAAAATCATATTCACTATCTTTTACTGTGGGCTACAATACGCTGTTGGTAAAGGATGAAAACTTACTCGTAAAAGACGATGCCGTAAACTTTGCTTATGTTCCTGTAAAAGTGGGATACAAAACATTTCTTTTTCAAAATGAATTTTATGTCATGGGTGAAATAGGTGGTGCCTTTTCCGCAACCAAAGATTATGACAAAAACTCTATGATTTTCTCTCCAAGTGTTGGTTATGCCTCAAAATATGCCGATATCAGTTTGCGATATGAGTTTATAAAAGATTTCCCTATCATTAAAAATAATGAAATCGATAATGGCTATGCGCAGTTAATGCTTCGTGTTGCCTATACCTTCGATCTATAAACCATCTTGGTGGTATTTATTTATCAAAACTTGTTCGCTCTGGAACATTTTATACAAAGCAACTAAAGTGTATCCACATTAAATATCGAGTTATTGTTAGCTTAAATATTCCATGTGGATATTCCTATTATTTTATTTCGTGAGACGCTGCTTTAACCACATACATATAAACAGGAAAGTGATCACTAAAACCTCCTGAAAAACCACCATCAGACCAGCTCCTAAAAGGATAGCCCTTATAGGCTCCTGTAGCACTTATTAAATAATTTTTATTAAAAATACCCGCTTTATAAAACCGAAAAGAATCGTAGTTTTTTTCTAGTAAAGGTTTTGATATAAGAATCTGATCAAATAAGCTCCAAGCGTCTCTGTAAGCTGTTGTTCCTAGGCCATTTTTATAAAAAATCTCAAATGGATTATAAAACCCCTTTAATACGGTATTATTTTTTTCATTTTCAGCTTTTAAAACCTCCTTTACGCTAGCATTTATAGGGTCGTCATTCAAGTCGCCCATAATAAAGATCTTGGCATAAGGATTATCGTTTTGCAACGAGTCTACAATATGCTTATTTAACTTTGCCGCTGCCACTCGCTTGGGTCTGCTGCGTGCTTCTCCCCCTCTACGAGAAGGCCAATGGTTAACAATAATATGTATTAAATCATCTTCCAACAAACCACTTACCAGTAATTGATCCCGTGTATAGACCCGTTTGTCTTCATCATAAATTTTAAGTTCGTGGCTACTTGTGTGTAAAGGAGAAAAAAGGTGTTTTTGATATAATAATCCAACATCAATCCCACGAACATCGGGAGAGTCGAAATGCACAATACCATAATTTTTATGTCGTAATAAGGAGTCATTAACAAGTGTTTCTAATACCATTCTGTTTTCAATTTCACAAACACCGAGAATGGCGGGCGTATTTTTAGTGACTTCAAATCCAATATCTGCAATAACACGCGCCATATTCTGTATTTTACTTTTAAAAGCCTTAGAACGACTGCTTTTTAATTCCATTATTGGGCTGGCCTCATCAAATTTATTGGGGTCATTAATCGTATCAAATAGATTTTCTAGATTATAAAAAGCAATCGTATGTATTTTATATATTTTATTTTCTTGGGCATTCAGATTGCACATCATCATACTCATATAGAAAGCAAGTGCACATGTAAGGTGTTTCATGTTATTTTTTTGTAAGATATTGATTTATAGTTGCATATTTCAAACCAAAAATATATATTTATTCCAATATTTCATCCAAATACTTTCAGTTCTAATTATTTTATGATTAATTATAGTAATTTTTAACCTACATGAAGCTACTAGTATTTGTATTCATATTCGCACTAACGAGCCATACATCTGCCCTTGCTCAAAAAACCATTGTTAAAGGAGATGTGAAAGATGATCTTTCTTTTAATCCGGTACCCGATGTTTCCGTTGCTATTGAAAAAACAATATTGATAACTCAAACCGATGCTTTAGGTCAATTTATGTTTTCAGAAGCATTACCATTAGGAGAACAGATTTTAAAAATTTCAAAAACAGGTTATATTACAAAGCGATATCCTATAGTGATCAATGAAGGTCAAATTATAGAGATATTAGACATGACTTTGGCCGTGGACACGTCTAAATGGGCCGACTTATACACCATTACATTAACCGACGATGAATTGGATGACGACATAGGCGGGGCCGATAATATTTCTGGTTTATTACAAGCCTCTTTAGATGTATTCCAGCGAACAGCGGCATTCGAGTTTAGTGCTTCTTTTTTTAGATTACGTGGTTTGGATTCCGAAAACAGCTCGGTGCTAATTAATGGTATCGAAATGAACAAACTCTATAACGGCAGACCGCAATGGAGCCATTGGGGCGGACTTAACGATGTAATGCGTAACCAAGAACTCACATCGGGATTAGGGCCCTCCCATTATCATTTTGGTGGTGTATTAGGAACAGCCAACATTACTGCCAGAGCCAGTCAATACCGAGCAGGTGCCCGCATCACATATTCATCATCGAATAGGAGCTACACCAATAGGCTCATGGCGAGTTATGCTTCCGGAATGCTAAAAAACAATTGGGCATACACCCTCTCTTTAGGAAGGCGCTGGGCTAATGAAGGGTACCAAGATGCCACATTATACGATTCCAATTCCTTTTTTATAGCCACAGAAAAAAAGCTTAACGATAAACACAGTTTAAATTTTACAGGAATCTACGCCCCTAACAGACGAGGAAAATCATCGCCCAATACGCAAGAGGTTTACGATTTAAAAGGAATTACATATAACGAATATTGGGGTTGGCAAGATGGAGAAAAACGAAATTCAAGAATTAAAAAAGTAGAAGAACCTATTGTAATGTTAAACCATTATTGGGCTTTAAATAATAAAACAGCTGTAAACACCAATGTTGCTTACCAATTCGGGACATTAAGGAATAGCAGACTAGATTACACGGGAACAGATTTAGTAAACGGCTTTCCAGAAGGTGGAGGCGCCAACCCTAGTCCGAGTTACTATCAAAAATTACCAAGTTATTTTGAACGCCAATTTCCCAATGATTTGAGTTACGCCTATGTAGCGCAACAGCAATTTTTAAAAGACGGGCAACTTCATTGGAACACGCTCTATAACGCTAACATAACCAATACCAACCGGGGTGGAAATGCCATTTATGCATGGTATGACGATAGGGTTATCGATAAGCAACTCACCCTAAACTCCATTTTAAACACATCATTAAATACTCATACACAATTTCAGGCCAGCTTCAATTACAAGCAATTAAAATCTGAAAATTTTGCAGAGCTTATAGATCTTTTAGGTGCAAACGGTTATTTAGATGTGGATGGCTTTGCAGATGATTTTGAGAACAATCCAGAGGCCATTCAAAATGATTTATTAAATCCAAATCGAATGGTTAAAGAAGGCGAAAAATTCAAGTACCACTATAATATATATGCCCATAGCATTAACAGCCATGCACAAGTACAGTTTAAATACAACACTATAGACTTTTTTATTTCTGGCACTACCAATCATACACGATACCTAAGAGAGGGGGTGTTTGAAAACGGATCATTCCCTGGTAATGCTTCGCTAGGGAAAGGAGAGAAAATCAGTTTTACAGGCTTTGGAGGCAAAGCTGGTATTACCTATAAGCCTTCTGGAAAGCATATTTTTGATATGCATTTAGGCTATCTTTCAAAAGCACCGTCTATTCAAAATACCTACTCCAATTCCAGAGAAAACCATAATATTGTTCCGCATATTACAGAAGAAAAAATAATGTCTTTCGATGCTAATTATGTTTATAGAACAGCTATAATAAGAGGAAAGCTTACCGCCTATTATACCCAAATAAAAGACGCCAATGAAGTTGCTTTCTTTTTTGCCGATGGAATTGGAGCCATCCATGCTTTTGAAGATTCTACTTTCAATGGAAATGCCAATTTCATCCAAGAGATTCTTCAAGGCATTCAAAAAAAACATATGGGAGTGGAATTTGGAATGGAAGCAGATATAACGGCAACATTAAAGCTTAAAGGAGTCGCCGCTATTGGGCAATATACTTATAATAACACCCCCAATTTATTTCTATCTTCTGAAGATTTCACAAATGTTTACATCGGAACATCCAATTTAAAACACTACAAACTGGCCGCTGGGCCCCAAACGGCCTACTCTGTAGGGTTCGAATACAGAAACCCAGACTATTGGTGGTTTGGCGCTACCGCAAACATTTTCAAAAACACATATATTGATGTAAGTCCTTTAACCAGGAGCATTAATTTTACTACAGATGCTGATGGCTTAGTATTTAATGATTATGATGAAAGTATCGCGCAAGAGCTACTTAAGCAAGAGAAGTTTAAGGACTATATGATTATAAATCTTACTGGAGGCAAGTCTTGGAAGTTAGGAAAAAATTACATTGGTTTTTTTGCAAGCGTAAACAACCTTTTGGATGAAATACATAAAACTGGTGGCTTTGAGCAAGGACGAAACGCAAACTATAGAGAATTAAAACGCGATAAAGCATTAGACAAACCCGTGTTTGGTTCTAAATATTGGTATGGGCGAGGTGCCACCTATTTTGTAAACTTAAACTATAGGTTTTAAAACATGATTTCTATGAATAGAATACAAAAACTATCCGCAATTGCAGTAGTCACGCTCGGCATGCTTTCTTGCGTTCAGGACGACGATTATAATAGTCCGGATATCAGTATTAAAAACCCTAATATCCCAGAGGCCCATATCACCACATTTCAAGCCATTATATCGCGTTACGAACAAGCCGTTTTAAATGGAAGCACCACCATCCAAATACAAGATGAACAAGACTTATACATTAAAGGTTATGTTATTTCCAGTGATCAGGCCGGCAATTTCTTTAAAACATTGATCATTCAAAACAAGACCGATGATAGCGACCCTATTGATGATCCTCGTTTAGGTCTAAAAATTGAAATCAACGCCAATAGCCTGTATACCACGTTCGAATTTGGAAGAAAAGTATATGTTAAAATGAACGGGCTAAGCATCGGGCTCTCTAATGGTGTGGTAACCATAGGTAAAGGTGATGCCAATACCATAAAACAAATTCAGCCATCAGAATATCAGAACATTATTATTAGGAGTGCCGAGGTTGCAACCTTAACACCAAAAACCACAAGCTTATTTGAAATCACCAAAAAAGATAGAAACACACTCCTTCAACTTCATGACATGCAGGTGAACCGACATGAATTAGGCCGTACGTTTGCCGGTGAAAGCTTTGATGAGTTTGATGGCTTTAGAGTTATAGAGAACTGCCACACCAGAGCTTCCACCATACTACAAACCAGCACATTTTCAGATTTTAAATCCTTGCTGGTTCCACCGGGAAAAGGCACTATTCAAGGCATTCTCACTAGAGATTTTCGCGATGATTTCGATGTGTTTATTATCAACAGCACTTCAAACATCCATTTTAAAAATGAACGCTGCGATCCTTTAGAACTCGATTGTGGTCTAGCAGATCGTATTGGAACTTCAAATTTATTTTATGAGAATTTTGAATCCCAAAAAAACAACACCCCCATTGAAGGCAATGGTTGGACCAATTATATTGAGTCTGGCAGTGTGAGTTGGGAAGCCTACTCATCTACGGCAACTAATGCCTCACTTGGCCGATCTGCGCGTTTTAGATCTTCTAGCTCTGGCGATGATAGTAATATAGGATGGCTTATTACCCCTGCCATTAACTTAGACAATCAAAGTGGCGAAATCCTGCGTTTTAAAACCTCTAACAGTTTAGCAGACGGTAGTTTTCTTGAAGTATTGTATACATTAGATTGGGATGGCACTCCCCCCCATATTAGTACCGCCACATGGGGGGTGCTTTCTGCTGCATATATTGTAAAAGATACAGATTCTTTTGTCCCCTGGTTTAATTCGGGTTCCGTAGATCTATCTTGTGCTACGGGAACGATGCATATCGCCTTTAAGTATACAGGTAGCGGGCAAGAGGGGTTTGATGGTATTTATGAGTTAGATGAAGTCCGTATTGATTATGCCCCATAGTCCTTTATGAGTTTATTTTAAATAGTAATATTTAATATCATAACACACACATCATGGCAAAAACATATAAATCTAAAATATCCTATGGCCTATTAAGCATCCTATTTGTTTTGTTTTTTCTGCCATTATTGCTCAGCTTTATAATGAATGGTATCCACGACGGTTTTTATATCCTTATGGGCATATTAATACTCATATATGCCCTTATATTAAATGTATGCTTGAAAACGGAATACAAAATAGAAAACGGCCAACTTAAAATAAAATGTGGCTTTCTGGTATATAAAACCATTCTAATATCGGAAATAAAATCGATCAAAAAAACCAATAGTTTACTATCTTCTCCAGCACCTTCTTTTGATCGTATTGCCATTGCATATGGTAATTTTGAGGAAGTGTTTCTTTCGCCTAAGGATAAAATAATGTTCGCAAAAGCCTTAACCGATATAAACCCAAAAATAATAAATAAAATTACAGAGAATTAAGCTTTAAAAGACGTCTTCAATTATAAATTTTTGTGTTCTAAATTCTATTATATCCCCAATCGTTTTTCCCATTAACAAACATCCTATAGGAGTATGAGGGGAAATAGCATAGAATGCCAAATCGTTAACATAAAATTCGCCAGCACTTATTGAAATAAAATAATGCGCATTTGAGGTATATACAACACTACCTAAACCAACAACACTTGAGGATTTAGTAACATTGATTTTAGAAAAATGCATTTTAATTTTATTGATTTCGGAAAGTTGATGACCTGCCTTTTCACGCTCCAACTGTAACATGGCCCGCCCGGTTTCATGCTTATCTCCCGCACTACTTTTAGTTTCAGAAAGTAAAGCTTCTTGAATATCCTCAATAGTGTTTTGAACCGATTGAAACCTGCAATCCAAATAATTTAAACAGCACGCATAGAGTGCCTCTTTAATTTTTAAGTTTTTTTTCATGGTTTTTGCTATAATCAAGCGGTCCGAAATACCCCATCTGTCTGGAAATCCAATTTTTTCGCCCTTGAATATAAGGCGTTGCAGGATGTGCCCTATACACTCTGGGGTTGGGAAGAATAGCGGCAATAGCAGCAGCTTCCTGCCGCGATAATTTTATTGCCGATTTTTTAAACCAATGCTGAGATGCTGCTTCTGCTCCATAAACACCATTCCCCATTTCAATACTGTTCAAATAGACTTCTATAATCCGTTCTTTAGACCAAACGAGCTCTATTATAAATGTAAAATACGTTTCTAAGCCCTTTCGAAACCAACTGCGTTGGGGCCATAAAAAAACATTTTTTGCAGTTTGCTGACTGATGCTACTGGCACCTCGCGTACGTTTTCCTTTTTTATTATATTCCATAGCTTTTTCAATAGCTTTAATATCAAAGCCGCTATGGTTTAAAAAATTTTGATCTTCACTGCATATAACAGCCAATTGCAGATTTTTAGAAATAGCTTCAATAGGTACCCAATCGTGTTTATAACCCATTTCCTTATCTTCCTGAAAGTGTTCTACACTTCTAATAACCATAAGTGGCGTTATAGGCACAGGCACCCATTTGTACAAAAAAACCAGCGCTATTGAGGCTAAAAAAAACCAAAAAACCACTTTAAGTAAAAATCTAAAAAAGCGTTTCATTAATTTCATATACGCGGTTATTTTTTTTTAAATTAATTTTGAAACATAAAAAAACTCCGAAATTAATTTCGGAGTCTTTAGGTTTTATTCTTCTTTTTGTTTGTCTATAACAAAGTCCTCCATGAACTTAGTGGTATAATTACCCGCTATATAATCAGGATGGTCCATTAATTGTCTATGGAACGGAATGGTGGTTTTAACGCCTTCTATAACAAACTCATCCAAGGCACGTTTCATTTTACTAATAGCCTCTTCTCTACTTTGAGCGGTGGTTATCAATTTTGCAATCATGGAATCGTAGTTTGGCGGAATGGTATATCCTGCATATACATGGGTATCCAAACGCACACCATGTCCTCCTGGTGCATGCAATGTCGTAATCGTTCCTGGAGAAGGCCTAAACCCATTAAAAGGATCTTCAGCATTAATCCTACACTCGATAGAATGCAGTTTCGGAGTGTAGTTTTTTCCTGAAATAGGCACTCCTGCTGCCACTAATATTTGTTCACGTATCAAGTCAAAATCTATCACCTGTTCCGTTATAGGATGCTCTACTTGAATACGGGTATTCATTTCCATGAAATAGAAATTTCGATGCTTATCTACTAGAAACTCAATAGTACCAGCACCTTCATATTTAATATACTCAGCAGCTCTTACGGCAGCATTTCCCATGGCTTCTCGAAGTTCATCTGTCATAAATGGCGATGGGGTCTCTTCGGTCAATTTTTGGTGGCGTCGCTGTATAGAACAATCCCTTTCTGATAAATGGCATGCCCTACCTGTAGAATCACCTACAATTTGAATTTCAATATGTCGTGGCTCTTCAATAAGTTTTTCCATGTACATATCGTCATTTCCAAAAGCAGCTCTACTTTCTTGTCTGGCAGAATCCCATGCTTCTTTTAGATTTTCAGCTTTAAAAACAGCACGCATCCCTTTTCCTCCACCACCGGCAGAAGCTTTAAGCATAACGGGGTATCCTGTTTTTTTAGCTACTTTTTCGCACTCTTCAAAAGACTTGATGATTCCCTCACTACCAGGCACACAAGGCACTCCTGCAGCTTTCATGGTCGCTTTGGCATTCGCCTTATCGCCCATTCTTTCTATCATTTCTGGTGAAGCACCAATAAATTTTATACCATGCTCTTCACAAATTTTTGAAAACTTAGCGTTTTCTGACAAAAATCCATAACCTGGATGAATGGCATCGGCATTGGTAATTTCTGCAGCCGATATAATATTAGACATCTTTAAGTAGGATAGTGCACTTGATGGTGGCCCTATACAAACTGCTTCGTCTGCAAATTTAACGTGAAGGCTTTCCGCATCTGCTGTAGAATATACTGCTACGGTTTTAATGCCCATTTCTTTACAAGTTCTGATAACACGAAGCGCTATCTCTCCTCTATTGGCAATCAATATTTTTTTAAACATAACTTTATTTTTAAAAATTCACTTTCCAAGCACCAAATTCCAACAATTGGTTTTTGGGATTTGTGTATTGGAATTTTAAATTGTTATGATGGATCTACTAAAAATAATGGCTGATCGAATTCTACAGGAGAAGAGTCGTCCACTAAAACTTTAACGATTTTTCCTGAAACCTCAGACTCTATTTCATTGAAAAGCTTCATGGCTTCAATAACACAAAGTACATCACCTTCTGCAATGGTTTGCCCCACCTCAACAAATAAAGGTTTATCTGGAGAAGGTTTTCTGTAAAATGTACCGATTATTGGTGATTTTATAGTAATAAGTTTTGAATTCTCATCTGCTTCTTGAGCAGGAACTACACTTGCTGTTTCCGTTTTTTGTGCTGGCGTTTCTTGTGAAATTGGCGCAACAGCTTGAGGCATTTGAGGTGCCACTGGTGTGTAATGAATGGCAGTTGTCTCAGAATCTGACCCTGTTTTTATGGTGATTTTTATGTCATCCATCTCTAATTTAACCTCACTAGCCCCAGATTTGGCTACAAACTTGATTAAGTTTTGAATCTCTTTGATATCCATAATTCGCTTATTAATAATTTTTGGTTAGGTTAATGCATTAATTATAGGCCCAAGTTAAGTATATGGCCCCCCAATTGAAACCGCCTCCAAAAGCAGCAAATATCAATTTGTCTCCTTTTTTTAGTTGCGATTCATAATCATTCAATAGCAGCGGTAATGTAGCAGATGTTGTGTTACCGTACTTATGAATATTTATCATTACTTTTTCTAAATCTAAATTTATTCTATTGGCGGTAGCATCAATAATACGTTTGTTTGCTTGATGCGTAACCAGCCAATCCACAGTGTCTTTTGTTAAGTTGTTTTTCTCCATTACCTTAACGGCTGCATCTGCCATACTCGATACTGCATTTTTAAAAACCGTTTTTCCTTCTTGAAATGCATATTGTTTTCCTTCTGCTAAAGCTTCTGGGTTTAAGGGGTATGAAGAACCGCCATAGGTAGCTTGAAGAAACTCGCGACCAGAACCGTCGCTTCTTAAATACTCGTCATGCATGCCGAAATCTTCCATATTGGGCTCAAATAAGACTGCCCCAGCACCATCTCCAAAGATAATACACGTGGCTCTATCCTTATAATTGATAATAGAAGACATTTTATCGGCTCCTATTAAAAGGACATTTTTATATCTTCCAGATTCAATATAACTAGCCGCTACAGACATGCCATAAAGAAAACTAGAACAAGCAGCATCCATATCGAATGAAAAAGCGTTAACAGCTCCTATCTGTGTTGCAGTATAAGAAGCCGTAGAGGCCGCTTTCATATCTGGTGTTGCTGTAGCAACGATCACCAATTCAATCTCTTTAGGATCTATCCCTTTTTTAGCGATAAGATCCTGTGCCGCCTTAATAGCTAAATAGGATGTGCCTTTTCCGTCTTCCTTAAGAATTCTGCGCTCCTTTATCCCTGTTCTTGAGGTGATCCACTCATCATTGGTATCTACCATCTCCTCCAGCATTTTATTCGTCAGCACATATTCTGGAACATAGGCTCCTACAGCTGTAATTGCCGCTGTTATTTTACTCATACCTTTATAATTAATTTGAACAAAACCGATTAAATACCTTTCAAAACATTAGAAACATCTTGAAAATTACTAAGTTTCGCTCTAATTGTGGTGCAAAGTAAGTTGTTTTTGTCTTATGTAAAAAACATATCATAAAAAAAAACGCCCACATGTGAGCGTTTTATATATGCATGCATAGTAATTATGCTACGTTTTCTACAGCTTCCGAGTTATCAATTAAAACCTGGCCTCTGTAATAAAGTTTACCTTCGTGCCAATGCGCTCTGTGATATAAGTGTGCTTCTCCTGTTGCAGAGCAAGTCGCAATTGTTGGCGCAGTTGCTTTGTAATGTGTTCTTCTTTTATCTCTTCTTGTTTTCGAGATTTTTCTTTTAGGATGTGCCATCTTCTAGTTATTTATCCGTTAATAGTTTTTTTAATGTATTCCAACGAGGGTCAATATCCTCTTCTTCTTCTTTAACATCTTTAAGCTTTGGGCTTAAAGCTTCTAATTTATCGAGTATATCTGATTTTAAGCTGCCGTCTTCCACTCCTGGATGTACACGCTTTGTGGGTACTGAAAGTACAATCAACTCATATACATATTGCTGAATACTAACTTCGTAAGTGCCGTGTGGAACAATCAGTATATCTTCATACTCATCATTATACTCCTCTCCAAACTTAATTACCAAATCAAATTCACTTTCTACCTCTTGATTATAAGGCTCATTGGTAACGTCGCAATTGACATTAACAGTGCCGTAAATTTTAAAATGTAAATCTAACAATGTCTCTTTCTTGTCTAATACAAGCGCAACATGCACATCTGCATCATTAAAATCCTCATACTCAAAATACTCAAAGAACTTTTTATCAATTTTATACTCAAAATGGTGCTTTCCTGTCTTTAATCCCACAAATGGAATTGTAAACTCTTTTAAAGGCTTCATTATCACATCTATTTTGAGCCTGCAAATATATAAATTTTTATTTATGCCACAGTACTTATAAACATTTTTTTGTTTATATCTTTTTAACAGGCTATTTTAAGCACTTAACAGCTGATAACCAAAACACTACCGCCGTTCACTTTTTGGAGCCTTCCTTAAGGTATTAGACGTAAGCTCTTGATATTCAGTTCTATTCTTAAAAACCTCAAGCGCTGTAAAAACAGCTTCTTTAAAGGAATTCTCTTCCGCTACACCTTTTCCTGCTATTTCAAAAGCGGTTCCATGATCGGGCGACGTTCTTATTTTATTCAATCCTGCGGTAAAATTAACCCCTTTTCCAAAGGAGAGGGTTTTAAAAGGAATCAAACCTTGATCGTGATAAGACGCAATAATGGCATCAAAATTTTTATAATTGCTCGAAC
The DNA here is from genome assembly GCF_042427585.1 of Mariniflexile ostreae. Lineage (NCBI taxonomy): Bacteria > Pseudomonadati > Bacteroidota > Flavobacteriia > Flavobacteriales > Flavobacteriaceae > Mariniflexile > Mariniflexile ostreae. Next base: position 98,326 of record NZ_JBHMFC010000034.1, read on the forward strand.
CAAAAAAACTATCGGCAGCATAGGGGCCGAAAACCAATTTGCCGGTTTCTTTAATTTTAAGCAAGGTTGGCCTTAAAACAATATCGTCTTCATTACCGATAACACCATTGTCCCCATTGTGAGGGTTAATGCCCAAAACAGCAATTTTTGGTCGTTGGATATTAAAATCTTGTTTAAGTGTTTTATAAACCGTGTTTATTTTTTGTTGAATTCGTTCTGGCGTAATATGGCTAGACACATCTTTAACAGGCACATGATCTGTAAGCAACCCTACTTTTAATGTATCGGTTACCATAAACATTAAGCTTTCACCCCCAAGCTCCTGAGCTAAATAATCGGTATGTCCAGGGAATTTAAAACTTTCAGATTGAATACTGTGCTTGTTTATGGGCGCCGTAATCAAAACATCAACGTCACCATCTTTTAAAGCTTTTGTAGCCGCTTGTAATGATTTTATGGCATACTCCCCTATTTTAAGATCTTCTTTACCAAAGTCAATCTTAACGGGTTCGTTCCAGCAATTAAACACGTTTACTTTACCAATAATCACTTGCTTAATATCGTTCAGGCCATTAAAATTAATTTCAGAATTAAAATGGGTTTTAAGAAACGTCATGGTTTTTGCAGATGCAAAAATTACTGGTGTACAAAAATCCAGCATTCTGGCATCTTCAAAAGTTTTTAAAACGATTTCGCCTCCAATACCATTCAAGTCTCCTATGGATATCCCAACTATTATATTTTCTGAATTCTTCATTAAAATTGACAACTTTTGTTCGTAGTTTTGATGATACAAATTTAACTAAATAAACAGATAATAATATGTTTACAGGAATTATTGAAGATATGGGCGTGGTTTCAGACTTAAAAAAGGAACAAGACAATCTTCATATCTCTATAAAAAGCAAGCTCGCGCCCGAGTTAAAAATAGACCAAAGCGTGGCTCACAATGGCGTATGCCTAACCGTTGTAGCCATAGATAAGGATTATTACACTGTTACGGCCATATCGGAAACCTTAAGCAAAACAAATCTTGATTTAGTAAAATTGGGCGATTTAGTAAATTTAGAGCGCGCCATGAAACTTGGCGATCGGCTTGATGGGCATATCGTGCAAGGCCATGTAGACCAAACTGCAGTATGCACCTCTGTAATAGACAAGAATGGCAGTTGGGAGTTTACATTCCAATATGATAGCCAGTTAAATAATGTTACCATAGAAAAAGGGTCCATAACCGTAAATGGCACAAGTTTAACTGTTGTAAACTCTCAAGAAAACGCGTTTAGCGTCGCCATTATCCCCTACACCTATGAGCACACAAATTTTAACCGTTTTGAAAAAGGAACTGTCGTTAATTTAGAATTTGATGTTTTAGGGAAATATGTTGCAAAACTTATGAGCCTTAATAAGTAAGGCGATTTAAAGCACATTCTTTTTAAGGCATTTTTTCACCCCATAAACTAACGCCACAAATACCCCAACCCAAACACCTCCATCTATAGGAAGGCCTGGTGGTGGTGGTGGTGCTGGTACTGGTGGGCCCTGTGCATAAGCAGAAACACAGCTTACCAACACCACTAATATTGCGGCTATTAATTTTTTATTTTGCATGGTCATTACTAGAGTAAATGTATCAAATTAAATATAACACCATTTTTTCATGCGAAAAACGTCTGCAAAATACTTAAAAAATCGATAATCCTCCTTATTAATTCTTTATTTGTGCTAAAAAACGCAATCTTTTCTGTAAACCTATTTTTTTTTATTAATTCCAGACCTCACAAATTCCACTCCATAAGCGTTTTTTGAAACATCAAAACAAAAGCTACAATTAAAACTTGGGGCTAAATGAATAAAAGTTTTTTTTTAAAGCGCAATAACGTATTTCATTCTATATTTTTGTTTTCACTCTTATCTTTGAAATTCAAGAATGCAAAAAGAAAAATTAAAAGTAGTTGAATTGTTTGCTGGCGTAGGCGGCTTTAGGCTCGGCCTTGAAAAAAGCAATTACGACATTGTTTGGAGCAATCAATGGGAGCCTTCTACAAAAGCCCAGCACGCTTCCATGGTTTACGAAAGCCGTTTTGGAACTAAAAACCACTCGAACGAAGATATTAACAACATTGTAACTAGAAATGTTGAAGATATTCCCGACCATGATGTATTGGTGGGGGGCTTTCCCTGCCAAGATTACTCTGTAGCAACCACCCTAAATAACTCAAAAGGTTTAAAAGGCAAAAAAGGTGTTCTTTGGTGGTCCATCCATAAAATATTAGAGACTAAAAAGAACAAGCCTAAGTATTTGTTTCTAGAGAATGTGGACCGGCTTTTAAAATCGCCAGCCAACCAAAGAGGAAGGGATTTTGCGGTGATGCTTAAAAGCTTAGACCACTTAGGCTATGCTGTAGAATGGCGCGTTATCAATGCCGCAGAATACGGTATGCCACAACGGCGAAAACGGGTTTTTTTTATTGGCTACCATAAAACGACTGCCTTATACAAAAGCCTCCAAAAATCTGAAAAAACAGATTGGTTAACCGAAAAAGGCGTTATTGCAGAAGCATTTCCGGTTGCCAAAACCAAGACCATACATAAAATTGAGCTCGAAGGCGATTTAGTTGAAATTACCAATACCTTCAATACATCGGGAAAACTATCCCCCTTCCAAAATACAGGCTTACTCCTTCAGGGTAGCGTTTACACCACTAAAACAGTACCCAACTACAATGGCCCTAAAGTCGTTTTAGGAGATGTGCTTCAAAAAAACGAAGTTCCTATGGAATTCTTCATAGCCGAAAACGATAAACCCAAATGGGAGTACCTTAAAGGATCTAAAAAAGAGAAAAGGAGTACCAAAGAAGGGTTTGAATACCATTATAGCGAAGGAGGAATGATATATCCAGATGCACTGGATAACGCATCTAGAACCATAATAACTGGCGAAGGCGGAAAATCGCCTTCACGGTTTAAACATGTTGTCGCTACTAAACACGGATTACGACGGCTGACTCCTGTAGAACTGGAACGGCTAAACATGTTCCCGGATAACCACACCAAACTTGAGGGCATTACAGACACTAAAAGAGCCTTTTTTATGGGCAACGCCTTGGTTGTAGGCATTATTGAAAAAATTGGTGCAGCACTTTATAACCAAATAAAATTATAAAAGTGCCAGACTTTAAACGCGATTTAAAACAAGAGGAAATACTATCTAGGTATCTGGATAATATCTATAAATCCAAAAAGCTCAAATTTGAAAGAATATGTGATATTAACCAACAACTACAAGGCATTGATATTGTAATACACCATCATAAAGAAACCTATTTTATTGATGAAAAAGCACAGCTTCATTACCTAAATAAAGACTTGCCCACTTTTACGTTTGAACTGTCGTATTTAAATAAAAACAATCAAATAAAAGAAGGTTGGTTACTAGACAACCATAAGCTCACCCAATATTATTTTCTAATAACAGGAATATTTTTAAAAGCTAACACAAAAACACTGTCACATATAAATGACATTGAAAAGCTGAAAATAATTAGCGTAAATAAACACAAGCTTATAAAACATTTAGCCCGCAGGGGGGTAACCCAGCATAAACTTCAAGAATACGACTACGATATAAGAAAAACAGCATCTTTTGGCAAAAACATCGTTGCAGAGTTGAAAGAAAAAGACCAAGGATTACTATACTATACGGCACATTTATCAGAAAAACCGATTAATTTACAACTCCGGCTAGACTATTTAATAAGATTTCGTATTGCAAAAAAAATCCATGATGCATGAATAAGGACACCATCTATAATTAAGGTTTCTAAAAAATGAAGATTAAGAAATGTTATTAAAATACATTAGTGTCCGATAAAAAAAGCCTCAATAACTGAGGCTTTTTTCGTACTATAGAAGAATTAATATCTTACCAAAAATTCAACTATGGGCAAAAGTAGGTCTAATAGACAAAATGGTTGGTAAAATCTTCCTTATCCCTATTGTTTATTAGCTTTGAGGCAAATCAAAGGTTTTGAATAAAAAAAATGTAAATTCTGTGATAGTTTAAACACAAATAAATACAGTACTAGATTAAGTAAACAACGTTGCAAATGTTTGAATTGTAGCAAGATTTTTAATGGAGGAAAACAAATTTCAGTAGATTTTCTTTGGGATGAATATGCCAGAGGGAAACAAACTTATATACAACTAGCAGTCAAATATGGATGCTCAAAAAGAACAATCCAACGTAAACTAGATCTCTATCAAGTA